>JALTVH010000169.1 GCA_027049085.1 Aquificaceae bacterium
GGGTGGATCAATGGTCTTCCTGTTGGAGGTCAGCTAATAGGAAAGCCCTGGGACGAGGCAACGCTTCTGCGCATATCAAGGGTCTGGGAAGAGATCTTCCCCCATTACGAGAAGATCCCTATGGCATGAGGATCTTTTCCCTTGATACCTCTTTTTCTTTTTTCAACTTCTCTGTCATAGAAAATGGTAAAGTCCTGGAAGTCCACTATATAGATAGCCCACGCAAGACCCTTGAGGAGCTTCCCAGCCTCATTGAAAGGGCAGGGATCAGGCTTAATGATTTTGAAGGGTTTGCTGTTTCACTGGGTGTTGGCTATCTGACCTCTTTGAGGATTGGCATAACCTTTATGAAAACAACGGCATACCTCTTAAAAAAACCTATAATTGGCTTTGAGAACCTTTCACTGCTTGCGAGGTTCACACCTGTACCTTATCCAAGGCTGCCTTATCTCAAGGTGAGCACAAACGTCTTTTACCGCATTTGCAATCAGGAGGGCGAATCAGAGGTTAAGATTCATCAAGGGGAAAGAGTTGAAGGGACGGGCATCAGCCTTGAGGTCTTTAAAGATATTGAACTTTGCAGAGAGAACTTCTACCATCCTTTCTTTCCCTTTTCTGCTTACGGAGGAATAGTAGCATTAAGGAGACTGGAGGAATCACCTGAAGGAGACGATCCTTTCAGGCTTGAGCCTCTTTATCTTAAACCACCACTTTAGTTTCAGGTTATCTCTTCTTCATCTTCCGAGAAGTCTGTGTGGCTCTCCGCGGTATCTGGCTGAGGCTGTCTCGTAAAAAGTAGTGTAAAGCAAAAGAGGTTCAATCCAAGTACAAGAGCCCAGGAGAGTATCATGAAAAGGAAGGCATCGCCGTCCATAGTTTAATTTTATGATATTTGGTATGGAAGAGGTTGTACTTGAAGTTAACGGTAAGAAGGTGAGGCTCAAGGATTTTCCCCTCCGTGCCCTTAAAGGAACGATCGTTGGTTTTGTTAGGAGCCTTAATCTTGAAGAGGAACCAAAAGAAATACAGGTCAAAATCATTCTGAATGAAGAAGATAGCAGAGGTTCTTGAGTTTGAGGTGCCCGGGGAATTCCCGGTAAGGCGCCTTGACCAGTTTCTAAGCCATTCTTATCCAGAATTTTCAAGGACTTACATCAAAAAGCTCATTGAGGAAGGTTTCGTTTTTGTTAACTCAAAGGAGGTTAGAAAACCATCCTACAGAGTTAAAAAGGGTGATCGGGTTGTCTTTCATGTTCCCGAACCCGTGCCTGTAACTATAGAGCCTGAAAAAATTCCCCTTCAGATACTCTACCAGGATGAAGAGATTGCTGTTATCGTCAAGCCCTGCGGGCTTGTGGTGCACCCCTCTCCGGGTCACACCAGCGGGACACTCGTGAATGCTCTTTTATACCATTTTGGTAGCCTCTCATCTGAGGGAGGGGTTGAAAGGGCAGGTATAGTTCATAGACTTGACAAAGAAACATCAGGTCTTATGGTGGTTGCAAAAACCGATCGTGCTCACAGGGAACTGACAAGGCAATTTGCCCATAGGAAGACACTCAAGCATTACAGAGCCCTTGTTAGCGGGGTGGTTGAGAGAGACCATTTTGAAGTCAACGCGCCCATAGGAAGACATCCTGTTGACAGGAAGAAGTTTACAGTCTACGGTTTGGCGGGCAGGCCAGCAAGGACCCAGGTATGGGTTCTTGAGCGCTTTGAGAAGATTGGTGTTACCCTTTTGAAGCTGAGGATCTATACGGGAAGGACCCACCAGATAAGGGTTCATCTTTCATCCCTGGGTCATCCAGTTCTCGGGGACTTAACCTACGGATTCAAAAGGAAATCCCTCTCCAAAGAGGTAATTGAACTAATGAGCAATTGTAATATGCTGGTGGCTTACCGCCTGGGGTTCTATCACCCTTCGAGCGAACAGTGGCTTGAGTTTGAAATTGATGATCCCGAGCCCTTTGGTCTGGTTCTGGCAAAAATAAGGAAATTAAATCGCTCCCTTTGTTGAGGGGACTTCAACCCCTACCACTGCCACGGCATTCCTGAGCGAGTGAGCAAAGGCCTTGAAGCAGGCTTCTGCAACGTGGTGAAGGATCCTTCCCTCAAGAACTTTGATGTGTAGTGTGCTCCTGCTCTCCAGAGCAAAACCTTTGAAAAATTCCCAGATCAGTTCAAAGTCAAAATCCGTTATTTTCCCACGAAGGTTCTTATCGTCGTAGTAAAAAAGCCCCCTTCCGGAGATGTCAATTGAGCAAAGCACGAGGGCCTCGTCCATGGGCAGAATGATAGAACCAAACCTCTGTATGCCCTTTGCATCGCCAAGAGCTTCCCTTACAGCCTGACCAAAAACCATTCCGCAATCCTCTACCGTATGATGGTATGAAACGTGTGTGTCCCCTTCCGCTTCCACCTTCATGTCAAACCTTCCATGCTTTGCAAGGCTTTCAAGCATGTGGTTTAAGAATCCTATAGGAGTGCTTGCCTCACAGGTTCCTGAGCCGTCAATGTTGAGGGAAACGATGATCTTTGTTTCCCCTGTCTCTCTAAAGACCTCGCTCGCCCTCATATCTCAACTCCTTTAATGGGCTTTAATCTAACAATATAAGAAATCGGTGGATATGTCAAATTATTGAGAATCTTAGGTTTGTAAAAATAGTTGACACGATCTGGAGTAGGAGTAAAAATATTAGAACCAAACAAAAGGGAGGAGGAGTTATGAAGGGGCTCCTGTTCAAAGGCGTCGTATTATCTCTACTCGTCTTTTTCACCTTCTCCTGTGAGTTTAAACAGGAAGAAGGTGGTGGTGGTAGTGGTTCTCATACGGAACCTGTCTCATCCAGCGACTACAACTCCCTCAGTCCTGAGGGCAAGTATTATCTCGTTTCTAAGCTAACCGCCACGCTCTATAAGGGAATTCCACCAGGACAGTTCTTTAATCTCCAGAAAGCCGAGTTTGATATGGAACTCCTTTCGGGAGGTAATTATCTGGAGGTCATCAAACAGCAGATCTCCACACCCCTTAGTTCCGATCAGAGGGATTACTACTTTCAGCTCGCCGAGGTCAATTACAATTACGATGAGAGCATAAAACCTCCCCAGTACATCATGACCCTCCTGTGGGTATTTCCATTGAGCAAGGACTACTACGATATGTGGATGGCTTACTTTCTTGGAAATACCAAGCTATTTTCACCAGCAGTTGAGGTTGAATCCTCATCCTATATGGAAGTTCACAAAGTTTTTGAGAGGCTCTTCAGAATGATTTCTGAGGATGAATCAATTAGGGAAATAGTTTATCAGCATATGATTTCTCAGGAAAACTGGCGGAGGTTCCGTTCCCCAGAGGATAACACAAGGGAAATGATGGAAATTTTCCTGAGGCGATTCATTGATGAGGAGGTTCC
>JALTVH010000170.1 GCA_027049085.1 Aquificaceae bacterium
CCTTTGCCGTTCCCATTAGTTGTTTTGGAATCAGACTTTCCGTGGAGGTATACTGCAACAGCCGCTGCAGTTAATACTGCTCCAACAGACAGCTCAAAGACCATCTCTGTCCCTCCCGTTCTTATTAACTGTTCCTTTAGTAAGATTAATTATATCCGTATTTTGAAAAATGGGAAGTGTTTACAAATTTACATTTTTGTAAACATTTTAACCAAAAACTGAATCTTAATTGGTCCATTTCAGGTTATAGAATGAAGGGGAAGGAAGGATCCCGTTTTTTTGGCATGCTGATTGCAAAGGATTTTTACAGGAGGATGCGGGATGAAGAAAATTGAAGCTATTATCAAGCCTTTCAAGCTTGATGAGGTTAAGGATGCGCTTGTTGAGATCGGAATCGGTGGCATGACAGTGACCGAGGTTAAGGGTTTCGGCCAGCAGAAGGGGCACACAGAGATTTACAGGGGAACCGAGTATGTGATCGACTTTCTCCCAAAGGTCAAAATTGAGGTGGTTGTGAAAGATGACGATGTTGAGAAGGTGATTGAGGCAATTGTTAAAACAGCACAGACAGGAAGGGTTGGAGACGGAAAGATATTTGTCCTCCCTGTTGAGGAAGTCGTCAGAATACGCACCGGTGAAAAAGGTGAGGTTGCAGTTTGACATTTAAAAAATTTAGAAGGAGGTGCAGGTATGCCTAAGTACTCACCCCAGGAAGTTCTTAACCTGATTGAACAGGAAGGGGTACAGTACGTAGATTTAAGATTTGCGGACCCCTTTGGCCAGTGGCAGCACATGACTCTACCCGCCTATGAGTTTTCCATGGATGCCTTTGAGAAGGGAATAGGCTTTGACGGCTCATCGATCAGAGGCTGGCAGTCCATAAACGAATCAGATATGATCGCCAAACCGGACCCCAATACTGCCTTCATAGATCCCTTTATTGAGGCAAAGACCTTGGTAATGACGTGTGATATATACGATCCCGTAACCGGCGAAAGGTATGGAAGGGACACAAGGTACATAGCCCAGAAGGCAGAGCAGTATCTGAAGCAGACAGGAATTGGTGATGTTGCCTACTTCGGTCCTGAGGCTGAATTCTTCATTCTTGATTCAATAGAGTTTGGAAATGCTGAGCATTACTCTTTCTGGCGCGTTGATTCAGAAGAGGGCTGGTGGAACAGGGAACTAACATCTTCAGGTTACAAGGTTCCTCACAAAAGGGGTTACTTCCCGACAGCACCGCTTGACAAGATGACTGATATAAGAAACGAGATGGTTTCTACCCTTTCGGATATTGGTATCACTGTTGAGGTTCACCACCACGAGGTTGCGTCAGCCGGTCAGGCAGAAATCGACATAAGATACGATTCTCTCGTCAGCCAGGCTGATAAACTTTACATATACAAGTATGTTGTAAGGAACGTTGCAGCAAAACATGGCAAGTTTGCAACCTTCATGGCAAAGGTTCTTCCCAATGACAACGGTTCAGGAATGCACACCCACTTCTCAATATGGAAAGGCGATGAACCTCTCTTTGCAGGATCCGGTTACGCAGGTCTCTCAGAAACTGCCCTTTACGCTATAGGTGGTATTCTCAAGCATGCGAGGGCGATCGTTGCTTTTACAAATCCTACAATCAACTCCTATCACAGACTCGTTCCGGGATTTGAGGCGCCAGTAAGGCTTGCTTACTCGGCGAGAAACAGGTCCGCTGCTATAAGGATCCCCATGTACTATGAAGATCCAAAGGCGAAGAGGATTGAGATCAGATTCCCAGACGCTACCTCTAACCCTTACCTCGCTTTCTCTGCAATCCTCATGGCTGCAATTGACGGAATAGAGAACAGAATTGATCCGGGTGAGCCTTTCGACAAGGACATCTACTCTCTTCCTCCTGAAGAGCTTGAGGGGATTCCCCAACTTCCAGGTTCCCTTGAGGAAGCTCTCAATGAACTTGAGAACGATTACGAGTTCCTCCTTAAGGGCGGTGTCTTTACCGAGGAGATGATCCAGCTCTGGATTGAAAGCAAGAGGGCCGAGATAGATGAGATGAGGTTCATTCCTCATCCAAAGGAGTTTGAGCTTTACTTTGATATTTGAGGTTGTATCAGCCCCCGCCCTATGGGCGGGGTTATTTCAATATAGGAGGGAAAAGAGATGAGGCGCGCATCAATTTGGGCAATTATTCCCCTGCTGTTTACTGCTATACCTGCTTTTGCTCAGGAAGGTGCCAAGCTTGATACGGGAAACACAGCCTGGATGCTTACGGCTTCCGCCCTAGTGGTGTTCATGACGGTGCCAGGTCTTGCGCTCTTCTACGGTGGACTCGATAGGACCAAGAGTACTCTCAATACAATCGCCATGTCTCTGGTTGCTTTTTGTATAGTCACCCTGACCTGGCTAATTGTGGGCTACTCAATTGCCTACGGTGATGATATTTCATCCTTTATTGGAAATCCTGGACAGTATCTTTTTGGAAAGGGAATTTCTGGAATAAATCCTGACACAGGATACCCTGCTCTCCTTGACCTCATGTTTCAGCTCACATTTGCTGCTATAACAACCGCTCTTGTGAGCGGTTCTCTTGTGGGGAGAATGAAGTTTTCAGCCTGGATTCTCTTCTGCATCCTGTGGTCTATCATAGTTTATCCACCGATCGCCCACTGGGTATGGGGTGGAGGTTTCCTCAGCTCTCACGGTGCCCTTGACTTTGCTGGTGGAACGGTTGTTCATATTAACGCCGGAATTGCCGGTCTTGTTGGTGCTCTGATCCTCGGAAAGAGGAAGGACACAACTCTTCTTCCGAGCAACGTTCCCCTTGTTGCCCTTGGGGCTGGAATCCTGTGGTTTGGATGGTTTGGCTTCAATGCTGGATCAGCTCTTGCAGCTGACACCATAGCGGTTTATGCAATGACCAACACCACGGTTGCAACCGCTTCAGCAGTGCTCGCCTGGATGTTTGCGGAGTGGCTTGTGGCTGGAAAGCCCACGGTGGTTGGCATCTCATCTGGAATAATAGCAGGTCTTGTTGCAATAACCCCAGCAGCAGGCTTTGTGAACCCCGTTGGTGCTATTTTTGTAGGTGCCTTTGGAGGTCTCTTTGCCTTCTTTGCCGTTGCCAAACTGAAATCTGCTATTGGATACGATGATGCCCTTGACGTTTTCGGAATTCACGGTGTTGCTGGTATAGTGGGTGCAATCCTGACAGGAGTATTTGCTGACCCAGCTGTTAATGAATCTGCGGGACTTCTCTACGGTAATGCAAAACAGGTACTTATCCAGATAGAGGGTGTTATTGCAACGATCGTATATTCTGGGATACTAACTGCTATTATAGTAATTATTGCTAAAGCCCTAACTGGCCTGAGAGTCAGTGAGGACGAGGAAGTTGAGGGACTTGACAG
>JALTVH010000171.1 GCA_027049085.1 Aquificaceae bacterium
ATCACGTTTTCCATAGCTCCCTCCTTACCCTTTCTTGCAAATATTTTAAAATCTTTTAAATTGTAGTGACCGTTTAAATAAGGAGGAAAGAATGTCATTCACATTCCAGACACTCAGAAGCGAAATCAGAAAAGCGCTTTCGGAAATGGGATTTGAGAATCCAACGCCCATCCAGAAAATCAGCATTCCCCCTGCCCTTGAGGGAAGAGACCTTCTCATTCAGGCAAGAACAGGAACAGGTAAAACCGGTGCCTTCGGGATTCCGATAGTTGAGAGAATGCAGAGGGGCGAAAGAGCGCTGATAATAGCGCCAACAAGGGAGCTTGCCCTCCAGATAAGAGACCATCTGAGGGATATAGCCCGTTATACACGGCTCTCCGTTTTTTCCTTTTACGGCGGGACGCCACCGTTGAGGGATATACAGCTTCTCAGGAAGAGGATCCCTTCCATTGTTGTGGGCACGCCCGGAAGGATCAAGGACCTGATTGAGAGAGGTTCTCTTATTCTCAAGACCTTCAGGTACCTCGTTCTTGACGAGGTTGATGTAATGCTTGATATGGGCTTCAGAGAAGATATTGAGTGGATCATCTCAAAGATGCCCGCAGATCGGCAGACTTTTCTGGTTAGTGCCACAGTGCCCGAGGAAATCAGGCGGATTGCCAGGAAATTTATGAAGCCAGACTTCCTTCACCTCAGTGCAGACACAGAGGATCTCAAACCGCAGATAAAGGAGATTACGGTCAGGACAAGAAGCGATCAGGACAAATTCCAGGAACTTGTTAGCATTCTCAGAGAAAGAGAGGGAGAGAAAACAATAATATTTGTGAAGATGCGCAGGGATGCCAAAAACCTCACCGGAAGGCTCAGAAGGGAAGGTGTGAGGGCGGAGTCCCTTCACGGGGATATGTCCCAGAGGATGCGGGAAGAGGTAATGACAAGGTTCCGCAGAGGAAAAACGAGGATCCTTGTAGCCACAGATGTTGCCTCAAGAGGTCTGGATATTGACGGCGTTTCACTGATAATCAATTTTCACCTTCCTGAGGATCCAAAAGTTTACGTACACAGGATAGGCAGGACAGGGAGGCTTGGAAGACAGGGTACCGCTATCAATCTGGTTGCCCCTTCCGAAAGGCAGTCTCTTTGGCGAATTCAGAAGCACAGGGAGCGTGTTGCCTGAGGCGCTGAAGGCTCTTTTTGTAGAAATCCTCTCGCCGTGGGAAAACATGAGGAGGGATTCCTCCCTTCTCAGTTCCCTTGAGGAAGGCTCAGGACGGCCTTCTTTCAGGCTCTATTTCTGGGACAGGCTCTGTCTGAGCATAGGTCTCAATCAGAAGAAAATCCCGGCCGTTGATCTGCCGATAGTCAGAAGACCTACAGGAGGCGGTGCTCTTCTGCATGGCTGGGACCTTTCCTTTGCCCTTGTTGACCTCAGAGAAAGATGGGGCAGGTCACCGAAGGCGATATACAAAAAGGTTGCAGGTCTCCTGATTGAGGCCTTTTCACGCCACGGGATTGAGCTCAAGATGGAAAGCTTCAGAGGAAACTATATGAACTCTGAATACTGTTTCTGGGTACCGACCTTTGGTGAGCTTACCTTCAAGGGCAGAAAAGTGGTTTCCATGGCAATGAGAACTCTGAGAAGGTCCTTTCTGATCCACGGGAGCATTTATTTAAAGTTTGATTATAATAGGGCTTCAAGGATCCTAAATATTGAATCTGAATTGTTAAAGGAGAGAGTGGCGGCTCTTGTGGAAGTGGGGGTTGATAAAGGAAAGGTTATTGAATTATTCAAGGATCTTCACTCAAGCTTTCCGAGGTAGATTAAAAGGGCGGTGATTGAGGCAGGGGTTATGCCGTCTATTCTGCTTGCCTGTCCGACGGTGACAGGCCTGAAGGATTTGAGCTTCTGGCGGGCTTCATTGGTGAGGCCCGGGACAGAATCGTAGTCTATGTCTTCAGGGATCCTGAGGTCTTCAAGCCTTTTAATCTTCTCTGTAAGCTTTCTTTCCCTCTCAATGTAGGGACCGTATCTCAGCTCAATCTCAACTTCCTCTCTTACATAGGGTTGCTGTGGTACCGGTATCCTGAGCTCCCTCTCTATTCTGGCCATATCGTAGCCCGCTGTGAAAAGAGTGGAGACGCTGTACTCTCTCTGGCTCTCGCCCAGCGAAACATAGACCCTTTCCCTTTCGTAAAAATCCTTCCACCTCTTGATTTCCTCTTCAACCTCTCTGACAAGACTGAACTGCTCATCGCTCAGCAGACCAAGTCCGTGCCCGATCTTTGAAAGCCTGAGAATGGCATTGTCCTGGCGGATCTGAAGTCTGTACTCAGACCTTGAGGTGAAGAGTCTGTAAGGTTCAGTCACTCCTTTGGTTGTTAGGTCGTCTATCATCACACCTATATAGCTCTCGTCTCTCCTCAGGTAAATCGGTTCCTTGCCCATGGCCCTGAGGGCTGCGTTTATCCCCGCCACTATTCCCTGTCCTCCAGCCTCTTCATATCCCGTTGTTCCGTTAAAGTTCCCTGCGTGGAAAAGCCCCCTTACCTTCTTGGTCTCAAGGGTAGGATAGAGCTCGGTGGGTGGAACCATATAGTACTCAATGGCGTAGGCCGGTCTGATCAGTTCAACCTCTTCAAGGCCGGGGATACTCCTGTACATCTCCCACTGAACCTCTTCTGGAAGGGAAGTGGAGAGGCCGTTGGGATACATCTCAATAGTGTCAAGGCCCTCAGGTTCAATGAAGACCTGGTGCCTGTTCTTATCGGGAAACTTAACTATCTTGTCTTCAATGGAAGGGCAGTACCTTGGACCGATCCCCTTTATGAGACCGCCGTAGAGGGCGGTTCTATTCAGGTTCTTTCGGATGATCTCATGTGTCTTTTCTGTAGTATAGGTTATCCAGCAAAGAGCCTGATCTTTTCCCCTTTCAAACCAGTAACTTCCGATGGGTTCTGTCCAGAAAGAGAACTTTGGCGGGGGGTCATCACCGGGAGCTGTTTCCATTACTGAAAAATCAATGGTTCTTTTATCAAGGCGTGCGGGTGTGCCTGTCTTAAACCTCATGAGGGGGAACCCCATTTTTCTGTAAAAGTCAGCAAGTCCCTCAGAGCTCGGCTCTCCCGCTCTCCCACCGCTGATCTTCCTGTCGCCTATGTAAATGGTCCCCCCAAGAAAGGTTCCTGTTGTAACCACAACGGCTCCGGCTCTGTACTCAATACCCAGCTTGGTTCTGACACCTGCAACCTTTCCCTGACCGTCAAGGATAATGTCCACCACCTCGTCCTGCTTAATGTAGAGGTTCTCCTGATTTTCACAGATTTTTTTCATATATTCTCTGTAAAGCTTTTTGTCTGCCTGCGCCCTGGGGGACTG
>JALTVH010000172.1 GCA_027049085.1 Aquificaceae bacterium
TCTTCTGGGGAAACTGGAAACCGAGGTTTTTTATAGCACTCCTGACCCTCTCCTTAGATTCTTTTATTGCCGTATCGGGAAGTCCAACGATATTGAAGGATGGGATGCCTGCAGATATATCTATCTCAACGTCAATCTCGTAGCCCTCTATTCCCCAAATACCACCGCTTTTGATTTTGATAAATGCCACAGTCCCTTTACCTCCTGCTTCTGTAAAACCTTATCACCTCCCCGTTACGGGCGTCAAGGATAACGTAGCCACCGGTTCCCTTGACCTTCCACATACAGTATCCAGTTCTTTTGGAATAGGACACCCATGCCTTGAAAGGCTCTCCTACATGCTTTCTGGCAATTTCAATGGCCTGCTCAATGGGAACTGATCTGAGGACACAGTCACTTGAAGACTGAGCAAAAGCAAAGGAAGAAAGAAGTGTTACAAACACAGCTTTCCTCATCCCTGCCCTCCGTCAGATGAATCATCATAATACGGCTTCCTAAAACCCTGGCTCATCAACCAATTGTAAAACAGAACAATCATAATTCCAAGAAATAAAGAAACTGTAAAAGCTCCTGCCACTATCTTTTTGCGCTGAGGCTTGACGGGATTCTCCGGCATGTAAGGCGGATCGATCACCTCAACGTAGATCCTTTCCCTCTGCTCTTCCATTTTTGCCTGTTCGTAAAGCTTGAGTAGTGTTGAATACTTGGCTTTTAACCCCTCCACCTTCATAAATACACCGCTAAATTTTTTCATCTTTTCAGGTGCGGATTCAAAGCTTGGCAGTACCGAAAGCCCTGATGAATTTTCAATTGAGTGAATCTGCCTCTGGATGGCACTTATCTGTTCCTTGAGCGCCCTTAGCCTCGGATTTTTAGGCGAGAGGACCCTTTCAAGTTCTCTGAGTCTTACTTCAAGAGTTATTTTCTGAGAAAGGAGTTCCGCGTAGAGTTCCAGAGAACCTTTTACCTGTTCCTGGGGAACAAGAACCTTCTCTCTTTTTTGAAGTTCGGCAAGGCTGGTCATATACTTTCTGAGTTCTCTTTCCGTCTTCACAAGCTGTTTTTCAAGAAAAACTCTGTTTGCTTTTGAAATGGTAAGTGCCTTTTCTTCAAGAATCTCCTGTAACTGACTGATCATTTCCTCAGCTATCCTTTTGGATTTTTCGGGTTCATAATAATCAACAGCCAGTAATATTGCCCCTGTTTTCTTATCATTTTTAACCTCAATTAAATCCTCAAGTATCTTCGCTGTTCCCGCTACTTTATTTCCTCTGTAGTCCTTATCAAGGAGGTCATTATATAGACCGAGCCTTTCTACCACTCTTTCCCGTAGCGTTCTGCTCTTAAGCACAGTCATGACTTTTGCAGAGGTGTTTTCCTGTGAGATGGTTATACCAAGAAACTCAGAAGCAAGCTGGGCATAAGGTGAAACCTTTTCTGAGGAAACGGGCATCAGAACCGCTTCTGTCCTGTAAATGGGCTTCATCAGAAAGGAAACAAGGAGGGCGGTCAGCGTTGTTGTTAAAACAACAATGGCAATGAGTTTTCTGCCCTCCCATATGTTTTTGAAAATCTCATAAAGATTGAGCTCTTCCCCCTCCATTAAAACCTCCAGCTAATGCTTCCCCCCAAGGTATAAAAGTTTTTATCTTCATTAACAATATTTATACCAGCAGGTGATGGATCAGAATCGTAATTCTGGGTTCTGTCATTCCTGACGAAAGCGGTTATTATCAGGTACCTTAGCCTTTTCTCAAGGGAGCCTTTTATGTAGGACCTCTTCATATGTGGTCCAGGGAGGCTCCAGGGAACTTCATAATATCCGACGGTGTATCCTGCTGAAAATGTATCACTGAAATAAACTCTGTGTTTAAAAAACACATGAACAACGTCTCTACCGTAGGGATGCCCAAGGCTCATTCCCCTATAAGTGTAACCTTCAACAGGATAAAGGCCGTGGATGTACCAGAAGTTGGAAGCCTTCGTAAACTCAAGGCGCATTATGTGGTTATCCGTGGACACAAATACACCGCCCACAAAGCCCGGCTTTAAAAATTTGAACCCGAAAGGAAAATAGAACTTGCCCCTGTCCTCCTTCTGCCACCAGGCTTCTATGTCTGTTCCTGCTTCCTGAAAATAAAGCTTGAAGACTTTTACTGATGGAATAACTGCACCGACAGGCAAGTAAAGAGTTATATCATAGGCACCGTAACCATCGGTGTTGTATCTGCTTCCCGGTATGTTCTCCTCCTCACCGATAATCAGTTTTGGATATTCCTCGATCCTGTAATCGGGAAGCCCTTCTCCTCCATACATAGAGGCTCTTATAGCACCTACCTCAAGAAAGTCAGCAGGCTTCCATACTATCCTCAGAGCAAGGATATTTGGATTGTCTCTATCTTTCCTTTCTTCAGTCAGCCATCCTCTCAGGAAGATCAGGTCCCACTTCCCTAAAAACTCAAGAGGCTTTTCTGTCTGGAGTCTTATCATCGGAAAAGGTTCTGCATTAGCAGAAAGGATAATTGCATATTCACCTGGCCCAAGGTGAACAGCATCTTTTCCAGCAAGCAATGAAAACTTCCAGAATTTTACCTTTCCATAGAGCCTGTGAAGCTCAAGTATATTCCTGTATCTGTTCTTCTGATACCTACCCTGATAGTAGACAACAGCCTTTGTGCCAAGGGAGAGGTAGCCATCAAAGAAGGTGTAAATATTGTCCCCCTCAAAGATCCTCTTTCCTGCTGAATTTTCAATGAGGTATTCCTCCTGCGAATGGATGTACTCAAAGGTCAGGGAATTAATAGGTTTGATAAAAAAGGCCGGCCTTGAGAGAAGATTCAGGTATTCCTTGACTCTTTCTGGTTTGCTGGTAACAGATATTACTTTAAGAAGGTTGAAAGGCTTTATGCTCAGAGGGACCTTCTTAGAATAGGGTGATGCCTCAATAGTGTCGTAGACAAGGCGATCCTCCACATTGAGGTTCAGCAAAGAGTGAGCCCAAGGTACACTGAAAACCACTAACAGAAGAAGGACAAATTTCATAGTTACAACCTCTTTGCAAGGACAGCAGTTGAAATTGCCTGGAATATGATCTGGACAACATCCCTGATCAGAGGCCTCCACATAGTTGGAACCTTCAATTCTGCCGGGACTACTATAGTGTCCCCCTGCTCAACAGTTACCTCAAGGAAATCACCACCAAAAAACAGCTTGTTATCCTTCCAGGCTATCTGGAGAAACTTCTCGTAGTTGCGCCTTGCTACAACTCTCCCGTTTGCCTTGATAATGTAAATGTTATCCAGGTCCGCATTCTTTCCCGGACCACCTGCCTGGTTAAGGTAGTAAGCAACAGTCTTGCCGGGTATATAGGG
>JALTVH010000173.1 GCA_027049085.1 Aquificaceae bacterium
AGTCCCACTGATCTTAAAGCTTCCCTTCGTAAGCCCTCTGGTAAAGATCTCTTACGTCCTCAAGGGAAGGCTCCCTCGGGTTTACTGTAAAGGAGTGACGAGAGAGCATGTAAACGTCCTCGGTCATCCTGTCAAGGTCGCTTTCTTTGACTCCTGCCTCTTTGAGTGTTCTTGTAAGCCCTATGCTTTCAAGGAGATTTAAAAGGGCATCCACCGCCTTTGCTGGCTTTTCCTCATAGCCCATTAGCTTTGCAAACAGTGCGTACTTGTCTGGATTGCCTTCAAGGTTGAACTCGGTGATATAGGGGGCAAGTATGGCAAGTCCTTCTCCGTGGCTGATCTCGGGATAGTGGGCGGAAACAGGGTGCTCCATCCCGTGGATCAGGGCTACTCCTAAATGGTCAATGGCGACCCCTGCAAGCATTGAGGCGTAGGCCATCCACTTTCTGGCTGTTAGGTTCTCTGGTTCTTCAACCGCAACGGGGAGCCACCTTGCTATTATCTCCACAGCTCTGATGCTGAGTTCCTCTGCCATAAAGTTCTCGTTCCTGTTGGTGAGGGATTCAAGGGCATGAGTGAGAGCATCAAAGCCTGTGATAGCGGTTAATCTGGGACTCATCGTTTTTGTAAGGATGGGGTCTATCAGGGCAACTTTAGGGTAATTGAGGCTGTGGGAGATAACGAGCTTTTCCTTCCTTATCTCGTTGGTGATTACAGAGTATCTATTGACCTCACTTCCTGTCCCAGCTGTGGTTGGGATGCAGATGACAGGCCTGTTGAGGTAGGGCACGAGGCGAGGTCCCTCAGGATATTTAACGTAGTCCCAGGCAGATCCTTCGTTTGAAGAAACAATGGAGATCGCCTTTGCGGTATCAAGGGCACTCCCCCCTCCTATTCCTATGATCAGGTCAACCTTTTCCTCAACAGCCAGCCTTGCTCCCTCGTTAACCATTTTGTCCGTTGGGTTTGGCAGGACCTCATTATAAAGGACGTACTGGTTTATCCCGTGGGAATTAAGAGACTCAATAAGCCGGTTTAGAGCACCGCTTTTCTTTGCGCTTTCCCTTCCCGTAACGATCAGAGCCTTAAAACCGAAACGCCTTGCAACCTCTCCCGCTCTGTCCAGGGATCCTTCGCCAAAGAAGACCTCAACGGGGCGGTAAAAGTTAACTACCATAGGGAGCTAAATTATACCCCCCATCTTCAGAAGCACGTAAATTATCACCGCTACAGCTATGCACAGACCACAGGCGATGAGGAGCCTGAGTAATTTATCCATGGTTTAATATCTAAGCATGGTCACGAGCCTTGATCAACTCGTTGAGATTCTTGAGGCTATAAGAGGCAAGAAAAAGATAGTTTTTACCAACGGCTGTTTTGACATCATCCACGCTGGACACTGCCACTACCTTGCCAGAGCAAGGTCTCTCGGCGACCTTCTTGTTGTAGGACTTAATTCCGACAGCTCTGTGCGCAGGATTAAGGGACCTAAAAGACCTGTTATTCCACAGGAGCAGAGAGCACTCGTCCTTGATTCCCTCAGGCCCGTTGACTATGTTGTGATATTTGAAGAAGATACCCCGCAAAGACTGATAGAGGCCATCAGGCCTGACATCCTGGTTAAGGGCGGTGACTGGGAACTGGATAAGATCGTGGGAAGGGAGTTTGTGGAGTCCTACGGTGGAAAGGTTGTGACCATTCCCTTTGAGCATGATTTATCAACCAGCAAAATCATAGAGAGGATCCTCTCCCTTTACTGCGTATAGACTCTTCAAGTTCCATCAGGGAAGTTTTCATCCTTATCCAGTAGTTGTACCTGCCCGCTTCTCTGAAGCCAAGCTTTTCGTAAAACTTTTTTGCGGTTTCATTTCCATCTCCTACCCAAAGTTCAACGGTGTCAAGCCCCTTATTCCTGAATAGATCCACAGCGGAAGCCATTAGGGCTGTTCCAACACCCCTCTTCCTGAAATCCTGATCAACCACAAGCTCATGAACAGCCCCAACCTTCTTCTGTTCCCTCTTACTGAACCAGTTGGAGTCTGCGCCTATAAAGCCTATGATCCTTTCCCCTTCCTTTGCTGTTAACAGGCCTTCGGGATCCCTCCTCATCAGCCACTCAAGGTATGCTCTCACATCGTTTCTGTGGGTGTAAGCGTATTCCTCAAGGCCCCTGTAGCCCTCAAGGTACAGTTCGACAAGGTCTTTAAAATCCTCTTTCCTTGCCCTTTCAATCCTCATCGGCTCCCCTGAGCCCTTCTTATCTTTACATCCGGCGGTAGCACAAGGTCAAAGAGACCCGAAGAGGGTGTAAAGTTTCGCCGAACCTCTATAAACTCAATTGTTGTTTCGGTGTCCTCTGAGTCCACCACCCTTATCCTCTTGACTTCAAGGTCCTCATCCACCTCAACATACACCTTCTTTATATTCTCATCCTTCCTCTTTGGCTCAAGGACAAGGACTCTGAGACCCTCCTTTGAGAACTCACCGACAGGCGTAAAGACCTCACCCAGCGGTCTTGAGAAGAAAAAGAGGGACTCAATCACCGGAGATGTGTTGTTCTCAACGTGGTCAATGATCGCTTCCTTATCCTCTTCGTTGTAAACGATTATCTCCTCTCCCTTTGAAACCATCGTCACCTTATCGGGATAGGTGTACTCTATCCTGAACTTCCTGTCTTTAGTGGCGTAGAAGATCCCCTTGCTTATGTCGGGCTTGGGATACCACGAGTAGCGCGTCTTCTGGATAAAGACCACCTTCACGGTTCTCACATCCGAGAGCTTTTTTTCTAATTTTTTGAAGGTTGAAGAGACCGCCGAAGGCGGTGTTATGAGAAGAAAAAGAACAAGTACTAACAACGGCATGAGCCTAATATATCACAGCTTGTGGAATCTCCTGAGGAAGGAGATGAGAACCTCAAACCACATCTGAGCGGTGTCCCAGTCAACCGCATTTACATCGTCGTAGAAGGTGTGCCTGAGGGTGAAGGGGTTTGAGGATAGAAATAGAGTCTGGACGCCCTTTTCCTTAAAGGGAATGTGATCGCTCCTTCCGCGCTTTCCTTCCCTGAAGGGAATGTCAATCTTCAGGTCCATGAGGTGCCTGTAAAACCTGTCCATTATCTTTTCTCCGTTGTAGCCGGCGCTGTCCCTGTAGATCACAGCAGGATTGACCCATCCGATAGAGTCAAGGTTTATAGCCCAGTCGGTGTACCTGAGGTTTCTGACGTGATGCTTTGCACCTTCAAGACCGAGCTCCTCGCAGTCGGTTATAAGGAACCTTATCCTGAAGGGGTACTGGTAACTGCTGACCATTTGCTTGAAGATCACAAGGATCATAGC
>JALTVH010000174.1 GCA_027049085.1 Aquificaceae bacterium
ACAAGGTTCAAAAGCAACCAGCCAAAGGTCCTTCACAGGATCCTTGGCAAGCCTATGATATGGTACGTACTGAATACCCTTCAAAAGGCTGGGATAAAAGATATAGGGGTTGTGGTAGGTCATCAAAAGGAAAGGGTCATGGAAACTATCGGTTCCGAGGTCAGCTTCTATTATCAGCAAAATCCAAAAGGGGGAACCGCTGACGCTGTTTTATCTGCATTAGATTTCTTTAAAGATTACGACGGCTACGTTCTGATAATAAACGGAGATTCACCCCTCGTTTCTGCCCAGACCCTAAAAAACATGCAAAGATTCATTCACATGGTAGAGGAGTATGAGAAGGTAAGCCTTGCGGGTGTTGTTCTAACTTCCCACCTGTCGGATCCCACCGGATACGGGAGGATAATTAAAGAAAAGGGAACGGACAGGATCCTGAGGATCGTTGAAGAAAAGGATGCATCACCTGAAGAGAAGAGAATCACAGAGGTTAACGGCGGTGTCTATGCTTTCAGGGCAGACCTCCTGCAGAGAACACTTCCAAAAATAAAGCCAAGCGAGGCGACGGGAGAGCTTTACCTCCCAGAAGTAGTAAGGATCCTGAGCGAAGAGGGAATGGAAGTCAGGTCCTTCATGGCCTCTGAGCCAACGGAGATCCTTGGTGTCAATGACAGGTGGGAGCTTGCGATCGCCGAGAATATCATCCGCCTGAAATTAATCAGGTTCTGGTCAGAGAGAGGCGTAACCTTCCACATACCAGAAAGTATATGGATAGAGCCAGAAGTTGAGCTCTCCCGAGATGTGGAGGTCTATCAGGGATGCGTTCTCACCGGCAAAACCAGGGTCGGTGAAGGAACGAGGATCCTACCCTACTCAATCATTGAGGACAGCCAGATTGAACCCCGTGCAACCATTGGACCCTTTGCAAGGATCAGAAACAACACTATCGTTGGTGAAGATGCCCAGATAGGGAACTTCGTTGAAGTAAAAAATAGCAGGGTAGGCAAAGAGGTGAAAGCTAAGCACCTCGCTTATATCGGTGATGCGGAGATCGGAGAAGGTTCCAATATAGGTGCTGGTTCTGTCACAGCCAACTACGATGGCAAGGAAAAACACCCCACCATCATAGGAAAGGGTGCCTTTATTGGAAGCAATTCCCTTCTTGTTGCTCCCGTAAAAATCGGTGATCTCAGTTATATAGCAGGTGGATCTGTAATAACCAAGGATGTAGAGGATGGCGACCTTGTGGTAGAACGTGCTCCAATCAGGATCTTCAGAGGAAAAGGAAAAGAGAAGCTTCAGGAGTGAGTTGACCTCTGAACTTTCAGAAAGATTCCAGAGTAAACCTTTCTCAAGAAACCAACCATCTCACCGTTTCCTTCCCTCACCTCAAAGACCGCAAAACCATCAGAAAACCTCGTAAGGCTTGCCCTGAAGGAGGTCTTCAACCCTTCATACATAATCGTCACCCTGCAGTTGTTCTCCTGTGGCTCTTCATCAAGCCTGACGCTTAGGGAAACAAGACTTATATCAATCACTTTTCCCCTCAATTTCCTCCCACCGCAATCCACCTGGGCCTCTATATCCAGGAGATCCTCAACCCTAACCCTGGGCATCTTCCTCCTGTCTTCTGTAACAAAATCAAGGACGGCAATGAAATCTCTACCTTCTTTTCTTATCACCCTAAGCTCAGCGATCCTGTTCCCTCTGTCTTCAACAAGGAGATAAAGGATTGAACCCTTTCGGATCTTATCCCCCAGGGATGCAGGGAATATATACCTGACGCGAACGTTCTTTGCATCAATAGGATAAGCTGTTAGTGTAACAGGAACATAGGCTGTATCCTGGCTTAAAAAGCCTCTATACCTTTTCCCCGACCTGAATATCTTCAAAGCCTCTGTCACTCAAGTACCTCCTCAGAACGTGATAGTGATAATTGATCTTGGCCATCATCAGATTACCTTCTTTACCATTCCTGTCCGGATGGAATCTTTTAACCATCTCCCTGTACTTCCTTGTCAGTTCTTCCCGGCTTAACTCCTTCAGTCCAAAAAACTCAACAGAATCCTTCAACCTGACCGGATAGCCATGGCCGTTCCTGAAGGAACGCCAGTAAATACGGACGTAAGCTTTTAAAAGGTTGAGCCTTTCCCTTCTAAACTCCTCGTAAGAACTTACTAATGCAGACGGGCTGAAGTAGTAGACCAGGTCACGGATTATGGACCTCTCAAACCATTCCCTGAAGAACCTATCCTCATCAAGATGGCTGTATGCCTTAAAGATTGTGTCGAAGGAAGAGAGAAACTGATTCATCCGGTTTTCATACATATACTCTATTACCCTTTTGCAGAACCTCTGCATTCCCCATTATTATTACACCATACTTTCAATGGATCTGATCGTGTCCTGCATTACGCTCATAATGGATTCAAGCCTTGAGGATACCTCCTCGTATTTACCCTTGAGACCCTCCATCCTGTACTCCACAAGGTGGAAAAGTTCCTCCACATCGCTTGCCTGATCCCTCTGACTGCTTGCCTGCCTTACCACATCCTCCATATGCTTTTTTGTTCTTTCAATCCTCTCATCTATCTCCTTAAGGAGGCTATCAATGTTTTCTGTAAACTCCATAGTTTTTCCAGCAAGTCTTCTTACCTCTTCAGCAACGACAGCGAATCCTCTCCCAAGCTCACCTGCCCTCGCCGCTTCTATGGCAGCGTTAAGAGCCAGCATATTGGTCTGCTCAGAAATCTCATTGATCAGGGAAAGGATCCGGACAATATTCTCAGACTCTCTGCTGAGTTCCTTAACAAGCTCAAGATCCTTTTCAATGCTTTTTTCTGTCTGTGTAGAAATTTGTGACATTTCCTTGACGACCTCAAGACCATTGCTTACTATCCTGAAGACCTCGTCAAGCTCCGTGAAGCTTGCCATCGCCTGAGAAGAAAGCTGGTTAATGTCCTCAATTATGGGCTGGAGCTGGTCTCTCATGTTTTTAAGGCACTCTTTAATTTTTTCTTCCTTTTTCTCTTCCTTAGCCTCAACCTCAGGTTTATTTTCTTTTGCAAGGATCATGAATCGCTCTGTTCTTGCTATAACTCTGACAGCATCGCTACTGGAAACCTCCTCAAGAGGGACTTCCTTGAGTATTTCCCTTGCCGAATCGTTGATAAACTCAATTCCAGCCCTGCCTAAGATAACGACGCCCTCTTCAAGGAAATTGAGAACCTCTCTGAGCTCTCTTACCTCGGATCTGCATTTTGCAAGGTCCTCTTCCAGTGCTTTGACCTTACCACCGTTAAAAAGCATAACGCCGACCCCCGGAAATTAC
>JALTVH010000175.1 GCA_027049085.1 Aquificaceae bacterium
TTAGCTCATCACCGACTCTGAGAGTTCCACCTTTAATAACACTTGTGTTTATGCATAGTCTGTAAAGGGTATCCTCAAACCTCTTTTTGGGCGACCACTCGGGGAGTCTTTCCTTCCTCAGCGCTGTGAAAACCCTGACAAAGCCCCTGAGTTCCTCACCGGTATAAGGATCCCTTGTCGGTACCGGACAGCGTTTTGAGATCCCATCACCCGAAAAAATAACTTCCCCTATCCTGAACCTCTTGGAATAATCCTCGCCCACAAGGGAATCCTCCCAGAAAGGAGGCACCCCTTCTATCTCTAAGTTGGCTCTGAAACGTCTTCTAACGTTTTCTTCGTCGATTTGATACCAGCCGGCAATTTCCTTGAGGCTTTCTCTGCTGACCAGCGTTGGACCGTGGGCTTTCTTATCATCTGGGTACCCCTCAGGGAATTTTTTTGCTACTACCCTGTAGCCAAGTACCTCCGAAAACCAGCTTCCGATGGAACGGTCATCGTCAAGGTCAAGGGTTACCTTCTGATCCTTGAAGGTGAGCATTGCCCTGAACCCATAAAGGTCATAAACAGCTCTGATCCTGTGGAGGGTTTTCTCCCTCTTACCGCTTACCTTCTTACCCTTTTCATCAAAAAGAACAATAAACCTGTCAAGCCTTAGGGATCCCTTTCCTGTCGTTTCTGCCTCTTTGACCTCAACTGGGTCAAGACCCTTGATCGGGTAAATCAGGATCTTTGATAAAACAGGCACTATCACTTAGGCACCCTTATTCCGTATTTCTGTATCCTGTAGCTGACCTGCCTTGGCGTCATTCCCAGCTTCTTTGCTGCCTCTTTTATAACCCAGCCACACTCCTCCAGGGCGTTCTCAATCATCTCCTTCTCCACTTCCCATATTGACTTTCCGTTGGCTGAAGGCACCCTCCTTTCAGCTTTTCTTTCTGTAATCAGTTCCGCAGGGAGGTCTGACCTGTCAAGGACACCGTCGGTGTCAAGGATAACCATCCTCTCTATAACGTTCTGAAGTTCCCTCACGTTTCCTTTCCAGGGGTAGTTCATGAAGGCCTCAAGGGCTTCCTGTGAGAGTCTGACTTTCTTTGAGTATTCCTTTGAAAAGGTCTCTACAAAATGGTGGGCAAGCACCGGAATATCCTCTTTCCTCTCTCTGAGCGGCGGGATGAAAATGGGGACGACGTTCAGCCTGTAAAAGAGGTCTTCTCTGAACTCTCCTCTCTTTACCATTGATTCAAGGTCCTTGTTAGTTGCGGAAATGATGCGAACGTCAACCTTTACTGGCTTGGTGCCTCCAAGTCGTTCTATTTCCTTTTCCTGTAGGACTCTCAGAAGCTTGACCTGGAGTTGAAGAGGCAAGTCACCGATCTCGTCAAGGAAGATGGTCCCTCCCTGAGCGAGCTCAAACTTTCCCTTTTTGGATGTGTAGGCACCTGTGAAGGCTCCCTTCTCATATCCGAAAAGCTCGGCCTCAAGGAGGCTCTCGGGTATAGCACCGCAGTTAACGGTGATAAAGGGTCTGTTTGCGCGGGGGCTCAGGAAGTGTATAGCCTTTGCGAAAACTTCTTTCCCTACACCGCTCTCACCCCTTAGAAGCACGGTAGCGTTTGTTGGGGCCACCCTGTGGACAAGCTCAAGGACTATCAGGATCTGTTCGCTTCTGCCTACTATTCCCTCAACCTTCAATTTCCCGTAGATCTTCTTTAGCTCAAGCTCAAGGGCGAGGTTCTGGCTCTTGAGGTCCTCCCGCTCCTTTTCAACCTTTCGCTCAAGGCTGAAGCTATTGGCTATAAGGGTGGCTATCATGTTGAGAAACCTCGTGTAGTCGTCAAGGGAATCCTTCCCGGAGACCTTCCTGTCCGCACTGAGGACTCCTACTACCTCTCCACCAACCTTAATGGGGACAGCAATGAAGGCAACCTTTCCTTTAATGTTTTTTCTCTTCCAGAGCTTGTTTAGGAACTCCGGCTCCTTGGATATGTCTGGGATAACAATGGGAACACCATGTTTCCATACCTTGCCGGTGATCCCTTCACCCTTCTTAAAGCCCTCCTTTGGAAAGGTACCCGAGGAGGTAGCCTTTACCACTATCTGGTCTGTAGATGGATCGTATATCGTAAGCGTTACCTTATCAAAGCCCATCAGCTTTTTAAGGAGCCGGAGAACGTACTGAATTGATGATTCAATGTTCAGGGATCCTGCAAGAACTCTGCTTATTTCATAAAGTGTTTCCAGTTCTAAGCGGTGTTCCATCTAAAAGAAATATAATACTGAGAGAGATATGGTGAGAGGGGTCCTCGGATTTCTAATATTTATGATTTTTTCTTCCCTTCTTTTTGCCCAGCAGGAACAATCTCTCAATCAGAATAAGATTGAGGAGGCAAGGAAAAAAGGGGAGGTTATCCTCAACTTCCAGAGCGTTGAGATCAAAGATCTGGCGGATTTTATGAGCAAATTAACAGGTAAAAATATAATCGTTGATTCTGCGGTAAGAGGGAAGATAAGCCTCGTCTTCAGCAAGCCGGTATCAATTAAGAAGGCCTGGGACATATTTACTTCGGCTCTTTTTATGCACGGTTTCGGAGCGGTAGAGGAAAAGGGGATTGTCAAGGTT
Source organism: Aquificaceae bacterium (assembly GCA_027049085.1). Taxonomy (GTDB): domain Bacteria; phylum Aquificota; class Aquificia; order Aquificales; family Aquificaceae; genus Hydrogenivirga. Next base: position 2,621 of record JALTVH010000175.1, read on the forward strand.
CTACCTCTAAACGAAGCGGTCACAGTGGCAAAGCTAAAGACAAAGCCTGCCAGAGGCGAGCTTGTTGTTCTTGTCTATAACCTCAAAAACACCGACGCCCAGACCGCAATGAATGCCCTCAGACCTTTTCTGTCGCCCTTTGCGAGGATCTCCGTCCATGTTCCCTCTAACTCTGTAATAGTTGCGGACATTGGTGAGAATGTGGAAAAGGCAAGGAGGATTCTTGCAGGTATTGACAGGGAAGATATTCAGGGAGAGGTGATGGTTTTTAAGCTAAAGCACCTTTCCGCGAGGGATGCTGTCAGGATCATTACTCCTCTCAACACCATCATAAGCAAAAGGTTCGGTGCTCAGCTTGTTGTTACTGCAAGTGAGGAGGCGAACTCACTGGTTGTTTTTGGACCAAAGGGAGCCAAAAAGTTCATTGAAAATATTTTTTCCCAACTTGATACAGAAGAGGTAGTTTCAGAACAGAGGGGTTTCTACATAATACCCCTGAAGTTCGTTTCAGCTGAGGAGATCTCAGAAAGCTTGAAGAGCCTTTTAGGGGGATCTAAAGCAGGGGGAAGGGCCATCCTTCAGAGAAGGCAGAGGTCCTATCAGAGGTCCACAGCCAAGGACAGGAGTCCAAAAGGTCCCCAGCCGGGGGTAAGAGCAACCCCTCAGAGAAAGCCGCCAGC
>JALTVH010000176.1 GCA_027049085.1 Aquificaceae bacterium
TCAAAAAGATAAGTGCCACTATCCCGTAAACTTCAGGCTCTTGGAGATGTCTTGCAAGAAAAACAAGGGCTATAGCTGAGGCAACGTATCCCATCGCAACACCGAGGCCTGAGGCAAAGCCCTTTGTCTCAAAGTTGAGCAAAAGGGTGTTGTAAAAGACAAAAGCCTGCTGATGGGAGACGGCAAGGAGAAGAAAGGAAGCGAGGGCAAGGTAGGGATGAACGTAAAAAACAGCAATCAGGAAGCAGAAAAGGGTAGCAAATAGAGAAAAAGCCACAAAAAAGGGCTTGCGCCTTGAGGACCTGTCCGCCAGCCAGCCCAGATACAGGGCCAAGAAAAAAGAGAGAAGGAAGGCAGATCCATAGAGAGCAGAATAGACCTTAGTGTCAATGAACTTTGTAATGTAGAGCGGGAAAAAGGTTGAAAAGACAAGGGCGGAAAGGATCGTTTCCCCGGAGTCAAAGAGGGCGAAGCTGAGCCTTTTCAAAGGAACTTCAGCGGGTCAGGATCTGTAGTCCCTCGTCAGCCCTGTCCCTGTATGGATCCATTGCCTTTTGCTCAAGGGGGATAACCTTCCAGAACCTCGTAAGGAATTCGTCAAAATTCTCGAGGATCTCCTTTGCCCTGGGACTTGAGGTGTGGCTAAGGTGCCTTTCAATGAGGGACCTGAGTTCCTCTATCTCCTCCTCGCCTACGAGCCTTCTGGCATATACGTAAGAGTAATTGAGCTTGTGAACAAGGGTCTCGCTCTCATCAAGGATGTAGGCATGTCCGCCAGTCATTCCGCCGCCGAGGTTGTAGCCCACCTCTCCAAGTGAGACAACCACACCACCCGTCATGTACTCACAGCAATGGTGACCTGTTCCCTCAACCACCGCCACACATCCGCTGTTTCTGACCCCAAACCTTTCCCCTGCCCTGCCTGCCGCATAGAGTTCACCACCTATGGCACCGTATAGGCAGGTGTTTCCCATTATCACGTTCCTGTGGGTTTCCTCAACTCCTTCGGGAATGAGTATTATCTTTCCGCCCCACATACCCTTTCCTACGTAGTCGTTGGCATCACCGCGGAGTATGAGGGTCAGTCCCCTGTGGTTGAAGGCTCCGAAGCTCTGACCTGCTGTGCCGTTGAAGTTAAGCCTGATGGTATCCTCTGGCAGTCCTTCATCTCTGTACTTCAGGGCAATGTGGTAAGAAAGCTTTGTGGGAACAGTCCTGTGGATGTTCCTGATCTCATACTCCTTCTCATAGGGCTGACCCTTTTCTATGTAAGGAAGGACCTCTTCAAGGATCCTGTCGTTTATGTTCTCTGCGGGGTTGTCGTTTTTCTCAACCATGCACCTCCTCGGCTTATCCTGAGGATAGCTCTCAAGGAGGTCCCTGACCTTTATCCTCTTTGATCCCGGAAACTCGGGGTAGGTAACAATATCAAGGAGATCGGTTCTTCCGATTATCTCATCAAGGCTTCTGAAGCCCATCTGGGCAAGGATCTCCCTCACCTCCCTTGCGACAGCTCTGAAGTAGGCCATCACCTTCTCAACCTTGCCCTTGAACTTTGCTCTGTACTTTGGGTCCTGGGTTGCCACACCGGTCGGACAGGTATTGAGATGGCAGGCCCTTGCCATGACACAGCCTTCCGCAATCATCGCAGCGGTCCCAAAACCGAACTCTTCTGCCCCAAGGAGAGCACCTATGATAACGTCCTTGCCCGTCCTCATACCGCCGTCTATACGGACTCTAATCTTGTCCCTGAGGTTGTTCTCCATCAGCGTTTTCTGAGTCTCAATGAGACCTATCTCCCAGTAATTTCCTGCATTCTTGATGGATGAATAGGGAGAAGCGCCCGTTCCCCCCTCAGCACCGCTGATTTGTACTACGTCGGCATAAGCCTTGGCAACGCCCGCTGCGATCGTTCCCACACCTCGCTCAGCCACGAGCTTGACGCATACCCTTGCGGTGGGATTTGCCTGTTTGAGGTCGTGGATCAGCTGGGCAAGGTCCTCAATGGAGTAAATGTCGTGGTGAGGAGGTGGTGATATGAGAGAGACGCCCGGCTGGGCGTGTCTGAGCTTGGCTATATATTCGTTGACCTTGTGACCAGGAAGCTGTCCGCCCTCACCGGGCTTTGCCCCCTGGGCTATCTTTATCTCAATGTCCTTGGCGCTTGCGAGGTAGGTGGGGGTGACGCCGAACCTTCCGCTTGCCACCTGCTTAATGGCTGAGTTCTTGATGCTCCAGTATCTCTTGGGATCTTCTCCACCCTCACCAGAGTTGGATCTCATTCCAAGCCTGTTGCAGGCTTCCGCTATCACCTCGTGAGCTTCCGGTGATAGGGCGCCGAGGGACATTCCGCCCGTAACGAACCTCTTGAGAATCTCCTCTTCTGGTTCAACCTCCTCAAGGGGTATGGGCTTATCAGCTTTCTTGTAGTCAAGGAGGTGCCTTATGAAGGTGGGGTGCTGGGAGTTGGCGAGTCTTGAGAACTCCCTGTAATCCTCATAGTCACCCGTGTCAAGGAACTTGTGCATAGCCCTCACAACATGGGGAGACCAGGCATGGAACTCACCGCCTTTCCTGAACTTCATATCCCCGCCGTAATCAAGGTCGGGATCCTCCTCGTCGTATGCCCTGTTGTGTCTCGCCAGGGTTGAGTGCTCTATCTCTTCAATCCCGTCCGCTTCAAGAGTCACGGGCGTTCCCGTGAAGAACTTTTCAACCACATCTCTCTTGAGGCACACGGAATCAAAGATCTGGGCACCGTGGTAGGAGTTTAGGGTTGATATACCCATCTTGGACATGATCTTCAGGAGTCCATTTTCAAGAGCCTTTCTGTAGTTTGCTATCGCCCTTTCGTATGGAATCTCAAGCTGTCCGCTTTCACAGAGCTCATAAATCGTCTCATAGGCAAGGTACGGATATACCGCACTTGCACCGTAGCCTATTAGACAGGCGATCTGATGGGTGTCACGGGCTTCGCCCGTCTCCATGATGAAGGATACTCTTGTGGAAAGACCTCTCTTTGCGAGGTGCCTCACGCAGGCTGAAATGGCAAGGAGGCTGGGGATCGCCACTCTATGTTTGTTTATGTATCTGTCCGAAAGGATTATAATCTGGGCACCTTCCCTAACTGCCTCCTCAACCCTGTGCTGAAGAGTCTCAACGCCGAGCATCAGGTCGTTGATGGGGATCTCCTCGTAGAGGGCGTCCATTATAAGCTCGGAGATCCGCCTCTCTCCCGCCATGTCCTGAAGCTCAAC
>JALTVH010000177.1 GCA_027049085.1 Aquificaceae bacterium
TCCCGTTGACCTCTCTGGGATCACCATTGTAGTCGTCTGTCAGCCATGAGGGAAGCACAGAGCTATCTCCACCATCAACTGCTGGTGATTCCGAGCTGATTCTGAGGTCAATGGTGAATTCAGTACTACGAACAGCAAAGAGTGGGTCTGCGACCATGTTTTCTTTGTGACTGTAGTTAATGAGCGAGTCCAGATAGAAGCCCAGGGAATTTCCCGTTGTGAAGTCAGAGGCAAGTTTGAAGAGGTTGTTGTAAAGGTTAAAGGTAACGGAGTTATCTTTGGATACGTACAGGTCACAGCCTGAGGTACATCCTTGAAAATCTGAGTTATGGAAGATGTTGTTGGCTACACTCAAGGTCCCGCCATTAATAGAAATATATGCTCCGCTTGCAAAAGGGTTTGAATAAGACCCTAATAAATTTACACTGTTATTAAAAAAGGTATTGTTGACAATAAGCAAATCCCCATCACTTTGGTAAAGGTAAAGCCCCCCACCACCAACTTCTGCTGCGTTTTCAATAAATAAATTTTGGACGATTTCCGTTTGGTTATTGGAGCTGGCAAATATATTTATTCCACCACCCTCACCATTTGTAAAGTTTTTGTAAAAGAAGTTATTCAATACTCTTATGGGCCCGTCTCTGGAAACGGAAGCATATATGACCCCGCTTGTTTCATTGTAGTTTTCCGTGACGTTGTTTTCCGAGAATTCAAAGAAGCTGGCACAACCAAAATACGTATCTCCGGTATTCTGGTTAAAGGTGTTTCCTTGGATTATGCAACCATTATCTGCAAACACATAAATAAAGTCACCGGATCCAACGGAATTATTCTGAAATATGTTGTTGAAAAGCTCAACATTATCATTACTTCTTAATTCGATCGTTGCAGAAATATCATTGAATTGGCTCCAAGTAATATCAATCCCACCATTGATGCTATTTAACCTGACTCCAGAACTACTTGCCCCGGCACCTATATTGCTGAAAGATGAGTTAGATATTGAAACCTGAGAGTTTGCACTAATTTCAAGGGCATTTGTAGAACTACCAGTTTCAGAAATGTACGTGAAGGTGGAACCATTAATGGTGACTGAATCTAAACTTGAGTCTATTCCTATGCTCGTGACAGAACTATTAATATATGAGAAGGAAGAGTTATTAATTTGCACCTGTCCAGTAGCATCAAAATCAACCTGGATTCCATTTACAAATTCAATATCGCTGATAGTTAGTGCGCCTTTAACATTCAATGAAACTATGATGTTTGTTCCACCACCGTCTAATCTTGGCCTGTCGTTGGGATCAAGGGCGCTTAGAGTAAGCGACCCGTTACTACTTGGATCACTATAGCTATATGGTGCAGAATTGTATGTACCCGGTGCGAGTATGATAGTGTCATCAGCTGAATTTGTTTCCGCGTTGTTCAGAGCGGTTTGAAGGTCACAGGCGTTAGTTTGGGATGAGCAGTCGCCAGCGCCTACAGAAGTTGGCGCAGCGTAGTAAACATCCCCGAAACCAGAACTCAATAACGTAAATGAAAAAATCACTCCAAGTGCCACCCAGCGAAGCATAAAACTTACCTCCCCAGTTTTTCAGGAAGTGGAGATCTGCTGAAATCTCCCCTCCCTTGCTTATTAGTTTAGGACAGCTGACTAACTTAAAAAGTGAAAATTACCAACACCTTTAATAGCCCTTCTAACCATCAGAACGAGCGGGAAAAGGAGCATCAGCACACTCTGGCCTGCGCTCACCACACTGCATCCACCACCGCATCCACCTCCGCCTCCGCCACTTGCCTGGGGCGGGGGCTGAATTATATCAATGGATTTTGTGTATTCATAGGCACCAATATCAACTGCCAATATGGTGTCATCGTTTCCATCCTTTATTCTGTCCTCTCCCCTGATGTCCTTGAGGGGGAAGTTAATGAGCCCTGGTATGGTATCTGTTCCCGAATCAATAGCGGGTGAGTCTTTTGAGATCCTCAGGTCCTCTCCCGTCTCATTCAAAAACTTGGGGTCCTGAAGGATATTGTTTCCCTGGGTGTACTGGTCGGTATGAGATATAAAGAGGTCTTCCGACTGGGCTGTGTTTACATCGCTGTTTGCACCTATTATGTTATTGAAGAGCTGGATCCTCGTACCTACGGTATCGCTGTCGCCGTCAGAGTTTACGTATATATCGTCACCGTCGTTCCCGCCCTGACTTGCGGAGTTGTTCCAGAAGATATTGTTATAGATGTACGTATCAGATACAATATCATCTAGTATCTTCATCTGGAGTGCACCGCCCAGCTTGCCTGTGTTGTTAAAGAAGGTGTTGTTGTATATGTACACTTTTCCCCCGTTGTTAAAGGTATAGACAGCCCCCGAGCCAATAACGTTCTTATTTCCAAAAAAGAGGTTGTTATAGATATATATAGTTCCGCTAACGGTATTTATGGTCATAACACCACCCAATCCATTGTTGGCAGGATTGTTTTTGACAACGTTATTGTAGAACTTTGTTGTTGAATAATACCCGTAAATGTAAGAGTAAACACTTGAGTTCCTGAACACTGTGTTTTTAATTGATATATTTCCATCACTAGTTCTCACCCACAGTTGAGTTTCAAATATAAGGTCTGAGATATACACATCACCTCCGGCATCACCTCCGTCTCCGCCTGTATCTGTATTTATCATTAGCCCATCCCCTGTAAATACAGGCCTGTTTGATGGATCAAGAGCCTTTATGACGATAACACTTCCTGTGTCTCCGTTGTCGGAAAGGTATTCATTTTGTGGGGAAAGGTCGTAGGTGCCCGGCTCAAGGAGTAAGTTGTCATCATCGCTGTTGGACTGGGCTGTTGAAAGAGCAGTCTGGAGGGTGCAGGCGTTTGCTTGGGAAGAGCAGTCTCCGAGGCCCTTTGCACTTGGTGCAACGTAGAGGTCAGCAGTTGCTGAAAAGCCTGATAAGAATAAAACACCTGTCAGGGTTAAAAGAAGCCTTTGCTGAATCATAACATTCCTCCCAGAGGCTTAAAGGGTTCAAAGAGAGAAGTCGGTGATTTCTCCCCAGAAACCTGAAACCTCTGTTTTCTATTCTACATTCAGTTCATGTGGCTGAAAGTGAGAATTACCAGTTTAAAATCATATTGTCAGGGCTTTGAGGGGATTTTATTTTTTATGAGCATATTCCATAGCAAGGAGGATGATTGATGCTCAGAGCAGAGTGGGTTGAGAGGAGAAAGAGGTTTAGGAATAAATCCCAGATGCACCTTGCCCGCCAGGGAATTGTGACCGAGGAAATGAAATACGTTGCAAGGCGGGAGGGTCTGCATCCGGAGTTTGTGCGCCATGAGGTTGCCATAGGGCGTATGATCATCCCCGCCAACGTCAACCACCTTCACCTCAAGCCGATGTGCATAGGAATGAACTCACGGGTCAAGGTCAACGCCAACATAGGGAACTCAGGCCTTGCCTCCGACATACCAACAGAGGTTGAGAAGACAAGGGTTGCCATTCAGTATGGTGCGGACACGATAATGGACCTTTCTACGGGGGATGCGATTCCTGAAACGAGGGAGGCTATAATCCGTGAAAGCACCGTGCCGGTAGGCACGGTCCCTATTTACGAAGCCTGGAAGATCGCCAAGGGAGATGTTAAGAACCTAACCGTTGACCTGATCCTTGATGTTATTGAGGAACAGGCAAGACAGGGCGTCTCTTACATGACGATCCATGCGGGGATTCTGAGAGAGCACCTTCCTTACGTTCAGCACAGGGTGATGGGGATCGTTTCAAGGGGCGGTGCGATCCTTGCCCAGTGGATGGCAGAGCACGGCAAGCAAAATCCTCTTTACGAGCACTTTGACGCCATCTGTGAGATCTTCAAGAGGTACGACGTTTCCTTCTCTCTGGGCGACGCTCTCAGGCCTGGTTGTATTGAGGACGCAACGGATGAGGCTCAGCTTGCTGAGCTAAAGACCCTTGCGGAGCTGACCGAGAGAGCCTGGAGGCATGATGTTCAGGTGATGATTGAGGGTCCAGGGCACGTGCCTCTGCATCAGGTTGAGTTCAATATGAAGATCCAGCAGGTCTGGTGCAAAGAAGCACCCTTTTATATCCTCGGACCTCTTGTCCTGGATGTTGCGCCCGGCTACGACCATATCGGAAGTGCGATAGGTGCAGCGGTTGCCGGATCTGTTGGTGCTTCAATGCTGTGCTACATAACACCCAAGGAACACCTTGGTTTACCAGACGTTGAGGACGTCAAACAGGGCGTTATTGCCTACAAGATAGCCGCTCACGCAGCGGATATAGCCAAGCACTGGCCCGGTGCGAGGGACTGGGACCTTGAGATGTCAAGGGCAAGGTATGCCTTTGACTGGAACAGGCAGTTTGAGCTCGCTATGGACCCGGAGACTGCCAGGGCTTACCACGACGAGACCCTTCCTCAGGACGGTTACAAAACCGCCAAGTTCTGTTCAATGTGCGGACCAGAGTTCTGCTCCTACAAGATCTCCCAGAAGGTTCAGGAAAAGGTTGATCCCGCTGAGCTAATAGAAAAGGGCAACTGGGTGTCGCCGTGAGGTCCTGGACTTACTTTATTCAGCTCCTCGGGAGGAACGAAAAAGGTGAGTCCATGCAGGAGGGCGCCCTTTATATAGTTGCTGTGCCAACCGATAAGAACCTCTTTCAGGCTCAGAAGCTTTCCTGCTACTCTGAGCACTTTCTTCCTGAGGAGAGCGCCGTTGATCACGGCAAGGCTTACGCCGTAGGCGTTGATTTTGAGATTGAGAACTTTGAGGATTATGGACTGAGCTTCTTCAGAGAAGACGAAGAGCTTTATATCTTTAAAGAGGGGATCCCAATGAAGGAGGGGCTCAAGAACGTTTACAGGCTCCTGATGGACAGGCTCAGGAAAGAGGGATACGGAAAGGATTTTGACACGATAGTGGACATGGGAAATCCCTCGGAGGATCTTATGAGGGAGTGTTTACTTGAGGCTATTAAAACGGCGTTATAAAGCCCTTGATTTATCTCATAATTATGTGGTTGACAATATTAGTTTATCTGAATACATTTAAGGACACAATCCAGAGAGGACGCGGAGGTATATCTTATGGCAACTGAGGAAAAGGAGAAAATCATTGTTCCGGGACCTGCGGGCTACAATCCACAGCCTGCAATGTTTCTGGGAGTTGACCTACCGCCTCCCGGCAAGGCTCTTATGTACGGACAGGTTGTTGATGAAGAGGTTGCCATGAGGGAGGCGGCAAAGGCGATGCTTACCAGAAGGAACCCTACCATTTTCCCCGGACCCCTTGTCCTGTGGGGCTGGAATGCGGGCGCAATGGAAAAGGCAAAGGCGGTTCTTGAGCTTGCCCAGGAAATACCCCACTGCAGGATCATTCCAATGCCGGACTACAGGCCTAAATATCCAAAGATCGATCCGGAAGCAGAGATAAATCCCAACCATCCCAACCTGACGATTCTCCACAATAAGATTGAAGCCTGTATCTTTGTGGGTGTTCACTGCCACTATGCGAACCTTTCCCTCAGAATGATAAGAGCTGGAACCAACTGCTTTACCATTGCTCTCTGTGCCGAGATGGGGCACGAGGATGCCATGGTTTCGCTCAGGGACGTTCACGCTGATGAGATAAGGAGATTCAAGGATGTTCTCATAGAGGTAAGGAAGGAGCTTGGAATTGAGTGGGAGCCTACCCCGCCACCAGAGAATCCTTCACTGCCCAAGGAAGAGTTCCAGACCATCAGCCCTTGGGACTTTGGTGAGTACGCATCCCTCCTCATTCCCAGGAGGGGCGAGGTTGTTGAAGAAACTGAATAAAAAGGAGGTGCACAATGCCTGACCAGAAGGTTGTTGAGCCTGAATACCTCCTCAAGGAGGCGCCAAGGGAAAAGAAGTTCATTACAGGCTCTCAGGCCTTTGCTGAGGCTATCAAGAGAGCTAATGTTGATATAGCTATTGCTTACCCCATAACGCCCCAGTCAGAGACCATGCACCTTGTGGGTGACCTTTACGCCCAGGGCTATGTCAAGGATTACTACCGGGCAGAGGAAGAGTACGGCGCCATGTCCGCCATAGCTGGAGCGGTGAGAGGCGGCGCAAGAGCTTTCAGTGCAACCTCAGGACCGGGTCTTCTAAGAGGTCTGGAGGCTATTGTTTCATGGCCGGGTCACAGGATACCCGTAGTGCTCGGGGTGATGACGAGGGTTGTGAATGCGCCCCTTTCAATTCAGCCCGATAACGTTGAAATAGCATATCTGCTTCACTCTGGTCTGGTAGTACTTCATGCAGAGAACCAGCAGGATGTTTTTGATTTTACCCTTGCGGGTTTTGCAATATCTGAAAAGGTTGATGTTTATATTCCCGTGGTCGTTCCAACGGAAGGGTTCTTCGTCACACACGCCAAAGGTTATGTGGAACTCCCGCCGGAAGACCTCAAGCTACCGCCCAGGGATCCCTACAAGGCACCCGTTCCACCGACCGACTGTGAGATCCCACCCGCAAGGATCCAGAGGGACGCTCCGGTTCAGAAGTCAAACTTCATGAGTTACCTGATCCATGCAGTCTGGCAGCAGGAAATCTGGTCCGCCAACAGAAGAGCAATGAAGTGGATCTACCACTACCTCGGTGGACCGATAGAGGTTGTCAATCCTGATGCTGAGATCTTCATAGTTGCAAGCGGATGTGCAGCTGCTCAGGGAAGAGAGGCTCAGAGGTACGCTGAGCAGGAGGGCCTTAACGTAGGACTCCTCAAGATCAAATCTATAAGGCCTTTCCCCGAGAAAGAGGTCAGGGAAGTCCTAAAGAATGCGAAGGCGGTCATCGTTCCGGAGCACAACATAGTCGGCTGGCTTGCCAAAGAGGTGAAAGCTGTTATACCAAACAGCGGTATAGTTGTTGGCGGTCCGAGGGTTTACGGCGGAATGACCCTGCCCGTTGAGCTTATAATGGAAGAAATCTACAAGGCAGCGGGTGTTAAGAAGGTGAAAAAGACCGTTGTTTAGTAAAAATTATGAGGAGGTAGTGATATGGGACTTGAATACGTAAAGATATCACCGGGATTTGAGAAATACATGCCCAGAGACTACGTTGACCTCGTTAAGTACGGGCAGTTCGGTAAAGAGGTTGACGTAATGCAGCTCGGCCAGTTCAAGGAACTGGTTGAGGAACACCCGATGTGCGCCGGGTGCTATATGGCTTACTTCATCAGAGTCTTTTACGCTGCTCTTCCAAAGCCTGAGGACACCATAGTCCTTGGAACTGCAGGGTGTGCAAGGCTTGCCCTATCACAGGCTGCTGTTCCCTTCATTTACGGAAACTACGGGGACACCAACGCCGTTGCATCAGGTCTCAAGAGAGCTCTCTCAATCAGGTTCCCCGACAAAGACAAGGATGTCGTTGTCATAGCTGGTGACGGCGGACTTATGGACATCGGGTTCGGCATGACCATGCACTCCTGGTTCAGGGGTGAGAAGTTCACCACCATCATGGTTGACAATGAGGTCTATGGAAACACTGGTGGACAGGAAAGCGGAATGTCACCCAAAGGCGTCCAGCTCAAGATGGCGCCCACAGGAAAGAAATTTGACAAGATAAACGCGGTTGAGCTCGCTCAGGTCTCAGGATGCGTTTATGTTGCCAAGATATCACCCACCAACCCAAAGAAAATAGCCAAGGTCGTCAGAAGAGCTATTCTCGCTGCAAGGAAGTTTGGACCTACCTTTATACACGCCTACACCTCCTGCAACATTGAGTACTCAATTCCCACAAGGGAAGTCCTTCAGGATGCCCGTCAGAGGGAGAAGCAGGACTTCAAGTTCTACGAGTGGATGACCGACGAGGTCAAGGAATACCTTGATGAGATAGAGAAGAAGGAAAAGGAAAGGAAGAAGCAGGAGGTGAGGTCATGAAAAGGTACAACATCAGGATTGCGGGCGTCGGTGGACAGGGTGTTGTGACCTCAGCCCACATTCTCGGAAACGCCATGTCAGCGGCTGGAAAGTACGCTTCTCTGGTACCCTTCTTCGGTTCCGAGAAGAGAATGGCGCCCGTTGAAGCTTACGTCAGGGCTTCAGATCAGCCAATCTATGAGGTCGGTGAGGTTGTCTATCCAAACGTTATCATGATCTATCACCCTCAGGTTATAACTCACGGTAAGTCCTACACGATGCCCTTCTACACTGGCCTCAAAGATAACGGAATGGTGATAATCAACACCGACGTTGACATAATTCCTGATGAGGACAAGAAGGTTCTTGAGGATCTTAATGCAAGGATCTTCATGATCCCAGCAACCCAGATCGCAAGAGATATTGCGGGAACAGAGCTTGCCACCAATATGGCGATGATCGGACTCTTTTTTGGAATCACAAAGCTCGTTAACCTTGAACACATTGAGAAGGCTCTCTACGAGAGGTTTCTGGGCGGGACTTTTGTTGCATCAGGTGGAACAACTGCCCTTGACTCTGCGATAGAGAAGAAATTCAAGAAGAAGCAGGAACTCCTTGCCAAGAACCTTGAAGTGATCAAGCACACCATAAAGCTTGCTGAAGAAAGGGGATGGGTTGAGGAGGAAGAGGAAAAGGTAGCAACCTGAGGAGGTATTGAATGTACTTCGTAGCGGAGGTAAAGGATAAGGAATGTGCCAAGTACAACTGCAAACAGTGTGTCCTGTTCTGCCCGGAGCCGAACTGTCTAAACTACAAGGAGAGCGCCCACACCGCATGGGTGTGGTACGACAGGTGTAAGGGTTGCGAGATCTGTGTTTATGTATGCTCTGACCTTTTAAAGAGGCACTGTATTGAAATGGTTATGGTGAAAGCGGGTGACTGAGAGCCGTACTTTTTGGAAGGGAGCCAATATAGGCTCCCTTTTATTTTGCCTGCATGACCTTTTATGAGGGAGAAGGATGGAAGCAGAGGTCAAGGAAAAGCTTACAAGGCTGGCGGAAGAACTCAAAAACCAGATCACAGATCCTGACCTTGATATAGACCTTTGCTTTGAAGGAATTGAGGTCTCGGAAGGCTGTGAACCTGGAAAGTTTCCATACGTTCGGGTCAGATACAGGACCAACGAGCATAACGTAAATACAAAAGACATTGAGATTTCAGCTGACAGTCTCAAAAAGAGCGTTGATGAATTAAAAGAATACATTGTTTTTCAGATAGAGCAGTTCATGGAAGAGATAGACAGCGTTGAGTACAGCGGTGAGTGATGCTCCCCTCCTTTGTGATCACAGGTTTCCTGGGATCGGGTAAAACCACCCTTCTGATTAACTCCGCAAAAAAGCACTTCAAAGGGAAGAAGGTCGCTGTTATAGTCAATGAGTTCGGTGAGGTGGGCGTTGACGGTAAGGTTCTGCAAAACACCTACTCCCGGGTTATGGAACTTCCGGAAGGCTGTATCTGCTGTACCCTCCATGCTGAATTTGAGAAGAGCCTTGCAGAGATAAGAGAAAAGTACAACCCGGACCTCTTGATGGTTGAGACCTCTGGTGCCAGCGAGCCCTTCCCAATTATCCTGAGCCTTCAGAACCTTGCCTGCACCATAGAGGGAATCATCTGCGTTGTTGACTCTGCAAACTTTTACAGCTACCGAGAGGATCCCACTGCCCTCCACCAGATTGGAGGTTCAAATATAGTTGTCCTCAACAAAATAGACCTCGCCGGAGGCGAGGTGGTTGAGGAACTCGAAAAAGAGATAAAAGAGATATGGGAGAACTACAGGGTCCGCAACGCCTTCACGGGAGAGTCCATCTTTGAGAGGGTGGCGGTTTACAGGTCCGAGTTCGGGAATATACCTGCAGAGGTCTTTTCCGGGGTCTTTGCGGTTGAGAGGGTCTCTGGCTTTAAGGATCACAGCCACGAGCACCACGCTGAAAGCGAGGTTGTTTATCCTGAGGGGGGTCTTGAGGAAGTTGAGAGGTTTCTTGACTCTCTCGGTGAAGATGTGGTCAGGGTCAAGGGGATAGTGAAGGATGAGGGCGGTGCATACCTTGTTAATTATTCCTTTGGATACAGGGACTTTGCACCCTTGGGTGATTACCTGGGCAGGTCCTTCCTTGTGGTCATAAAAAGAAGGGGGTAGGACATGGCAGGGCAGATGATCTGGGGAAGACTCGCAACCTACGGGACTGCCCTGTTCTTTTTCGTGAGTCTTTTCTTTTTGTTTATTTACGACGGTGGATATGTGAGCCTTGGCGGGTATTTACAGTTTATTCCTGACAAGCTCGGGCTCCTTTTATCATCTTACATTCTGCTCGTTAGCCTTGTAGTTCATCGCTACTCCATCAACTATATGGCCGATGACCCGGGTTACGGTCGTTACTTCCTGCTTCTATTTATAATGACCCTCTCCCTTGTAACTCTTGTCCTCTCTGCCAACCTCCTCCTGATAGCAACCTGCTGGAATCTCATGGGCATTCTCCTCTACCTTTTCCTTGTTCACAACTACAGGCGAAGGGAAGCCCACCGCTGGGCGAACTGGGCTCTTGCGACCCACCTTATATCGGACCTTCTCCTTGCCTCCGCAATATGGGTCATATACAGGGAAACGGGATCCCTCTTTCTTGGAGATATCTTTGCTGTTCTTGACGCTGGCTCTCAGGACTGGGTTAGAACTGCAGGCATCCTTCTGATGTTGAGCGCAGTTGCCAAATCTGCCCAGTTTCCCTTTCATCTGTGGCTCGTTTACAGCATGGAGGGACCAACGCCGGTATCCGCCCTTATGCATGCTGGGATAGTGAATGCAGGAGCCTTTCTGATAAACAGGTTTTCTCCTTTCTTTGTCCAGGACGGCACAGCCCTTCAGATTGCTTTCTTTGTGGGTTCAGTTACCGCGGTGCTGGGTTCTGCTCTGATGCTTGTCCAGAGTGATGTTAAAAAGACCCTCGGTTACTCAACGGTTGGTCAGATGGGTTACATGATAATGGAACTCGGTGTGGGTGCCTTTGCCCTCGCTGTTTATCATATGATGACCCACGGTATATTCAAGGCTACCCTCTTTCTGATCTCAGGAAACGTTATACATGGTGCAAGGAAAGACCCAAATATACCTCGTAAGGAGATATACGATTCCATTGTTGGAAGGACCGATGATTCAACACGGCGCTTTCCTCTGTGGGTGATGATCCTTCTGACTCTCCTTGTTCCCCTTGCTGTGGTTGTCCTTGCCCATCTATTTGTTGAAAAGGACATTATCAAGAAGGAGACCGCTCTGATCCTCCTATTTTTTGGTTGGGTAACGGGCGTTCAGGTTCTTGTGAGCGCCTTCAAAGTGGGACGGGAAAAGCCCTTTCAGACCCTGTTCCTTGTTATTGCCAGCATGATCGTCTTTATGATGGGTTATGTCATCTTTGGCCATGGTCTTCAGAGCCTTCTTTATACCGGGAAGTTTGCGGACCTGCTTTACCAGAGAGCCTTCGGATCGCCACTAATTTTTTTCTTTGAGATTGTTTTCCTGGGTTTCCTTGCACTCCTCGGATGGGTATTCCTCTGGGTTTCCGCAAAAAGGCGCGACGTACCTCTATGGACAAGGCTTTACTCCCACCTTGTGAGAGACCTTCACATGGTTTCCCTTTACGACTATCTCGGAAGGTCAGTTAAAAACGGCGTATCCTTCTTAAAAAGTGATCCATCGGTCCTTGCTCTATCTCTTGGTTCTCTCTTTATCCTTGGAGTAATATTCCTCCATGGTCCCCTTTTCATCCTGCCTGCTCTCTTTATGCCGGTTTTCCCTCTTTCTCTGATCGTCATAAAGTTAATGAGAAAGACAGGTTACCTTGCCTTTGTGCCCCTCATAGCTGGAGCAATCGTGAGTTCCGCTTTTGTGAATGACCCACCAGAGGTTTTCCACCTCCTTGCTTCTCTCACTTTCCTCATCCACTCTCTCAGGATGCTTAACAGTACAGGTCTAAGGGACCTTTCCTACGAGGTCTATGGTGGAGTGATGTCTATCGGATGGATCCTGAGCGGGGGTCACCCTGTTGCAATGGTATGGCTTGGCTTCGTGCCCCTGATGATCGCCTGGTCCTCCTATATGGTGAGAAAGAGGTTCGGAACATGCTCCACCAGGATCCTCTCCGGAATCTGGGATTACAGCCCGCTTCTTGCAATGGTCGTCGTGCTCACAGCCCTTTTTGTGACAGGAACTGCCCCACTTCCCTCCTTCCTTTTCAAGCTTGAGCTCCTTACTGATGAAAGCTTTTTACTCTTCCTTATGGTTCTGTCAGGCTGGTTCTTCCTTTCAATGAGCGTGATACCTTCGGCGGTAAGGATGGTTTCAGGAATGAGGATTGAGGCGGTAAAATACCTTGACTTAAAGAAGGCAGAATTTCTCCTTGTTTCTGGATTTTTCCTGATATCGGCTCTCTGGGGTCTTCTGCACATGGGAGGCGTATTCTGATGAGGCTTGGAAGGAAACTCTGGATACGGACGCTAACCTTCGTTGCGGGCGAGGTGGTGCCCTTCTTCTGGACAATGAGAAATTTCATCCACCATAATCCTCTTCACGAGCTTGAACACCTTCCCTTTGAAAAGGCAGTGGAGGAAGGAGAAAGGGTCTTTGGCGGGAGGGGTTTCCTTAGACGGAGGGATTACCGCAGGCTATATGAAAAAGGTGTGATCAGCCATGATGCCCTTATTGCGTCGGTGAGGCGGTTCATAAGGGAAGAGGGAATCCAGCTTGACCCAGACCTTGCCTATGAGTTCATCTTAAGGACCCTTACCTCAGAGAACAGCCCGAGACCTTACTCCAATTTATATCTGCTGAGGAACACCTCAAAACCACCCAGACCCTTGATAGACCACTTTATTGAGGATCCCGCTGAGGTTGTAAGGGAATTTGTTGACTCGGTCGGAAAGAGGATCACCTTTCCTGAAGCCTTTGAGGTTTTCTCTGAAGAACCGGTAACCGCCCATATTGAGGAAGAGCTTGCAAGAGGTGTCTTTGCCTTCCTTGACGAGGGGAACGCAACTGCCTCTATGCCGGGACGTGAGAAGGGTCTTTACCGCACCTGGGGTGAGGTCTTTATGGGCGGTAAGGTTCCGGAAGAGCCCGAGGAGGCTATTGAGCAGGTTCTCAGAGAGCTTTCAATTCCGGAAACAAGGTGGAAAGATTACATCTCTCTTGAACTCGGGAGGTCTAAGGGAATAGCCGGATACATAAGGTGGCGATCCTCTAACAGGGATTACTACTGGCAGTCCCTCTATCCTGCAGACATAGTTGACCTGACAGCGGTTAAACTTCTGGTTATAAGGGAAGTCCTCCGTTCACACCTCAAAGCTCATCAGGAATTCAGGGACCTTCAATCAATGAGGAATTACGTTCAGAAGGATCCTCAGGAATGTTACAGGAAGGTTGAGTTTTTCAAAAAGGAGGCACCCCTTGAGCTCGTTGAGAGGTGCGGTGAAGACCTAAAGGACTACGTTTCCAGTAAGGCAGAGATCAGGGCAAGAAACTTCATGATCTTCCTTAGCGAGGTTCTTGGACCAAAGACTCAGGTCTTGAGCTCTGATGTCCTTATTGAACTCGCAAACCTTGATGAGGAGCTGGAGAGAAGGGAGGGGATGATATGGCTGAGAGCCCTTGAAGAGTCCCTTGCGGGAGACCTCCTGAGAAAGATCAGCTTCTCACCCCCTGAGGAAACCCTGCCCGAAGCTCAGTTCCTCTTCTGCATTGATGTTCGTTCCGAGAGGATCCGGAAGGCAATTGAGGAACAGGGGAACTACGAAACTTACGGTATAGCGGGTTTCTTTGGCATTCCCATGGCATTTGTGGAGCTCAGGAGAGGTCACGAGGAATACCTGTGCCCGGTACTGATCAGGCCCAGGAACGTAGTTCTTGAACTTCCAGAAGAGGGCAAATCCATGGGAGAAAGCACTCTACACCTATTTGAGAAGATCCTCCACGACCTCAAGGCAAACGTCCTGACGCCATTTATAACCGTTGAGGCAATAGGCTTTCTCTTCGGCTTCGATTTCCTCGGGAAGACCTTCCTTCCCTCCCTTTACGGTCCCCTCAGGGAGTTTGTCCTTTCCGACAGGGTAAAAGCAAAGATAAGGGTTGACAAGCTCACGGAAGAGGAAATAGAGACTGTTCTGCGGAGGCTCAAACCTGACGAAGAACAAAAGCCCTACCTCAGGGAACAGCTCACCTTCATAGGCTTTTCAAGAGAAGAGCAGGCGAACATGGTAGCCAAAGCTCTCCAGTCCATCGGTCTTACCGGGAGATTCGCTCCCTATATATTTGTGATAGGGCATGAGAGCAGGTCCGACAACAATCCCTATGAATCCGCCCTGGACTGCGGTGCCTGCGGCGGTGCCTCTGGAATCTACAACGCCCGGGTCTTCTGCATGATGGCAAACGACCTCGGAGTCAGACAGGTTCTCCGGGACCGTTACCATATAGAGGTAC
>JALTVH010000178.1 GCA_027049085.1 Aquificaceae bacterium
GGAAGGTACGTTGCAAAGAGGGATCTGGAGATCAAGGTCGGTGAAAGGTGCACACTCACCCTCAGGGAAGACTTTATCTTTTGAAGAGCCTGTAAACAGCAGAGAAGTCAAGATCGCCAAAGCCCATCTTCCTGGCAAGGCCATAGGTTTCTTTTACCGCTGAGGTGGTAAAGGAAAAGAGACCGAGTTCCTTTAAAAGGTCCTGGGCATAGTGAAGGTCCTTGTAGATGAGGTCAACGCTGAAGTGGGGATCAAAGTCCTCCTCAAGGATCTTTTTCTTTTTCACATCAAGGATATAGGACTTCCCTGCTCCCTTATCAAGGATTTCAATCATTCTTTCCTTCCCAATCCCTGCTTTTTCTGCTATGGCGATGGCCTCAGCCAGAACATCCATTATTCCCCCAAGGACTATGTTGTTGATAAGCTTGACCTTAGCCCCCATTCCAGCTGGACCAACGTAAAAGATATTTGAGCAGAACTTACCAAAGAGGTTTTTGTTTTCTTCAAAGGTTTCCTTCTCCCCGCCCACAACAACGGTCAGCTCACCCTTCATGGCAGGGATGACGCTCCCGAGCACTGGTGCATCAAGGTAATGAATTCCCATTTCCTTTAACTTCTTAAAGGCAAGCTCGGCGTAGGCAAAGTGGTTGGTGGTGAGGTCTATGATCGCCTTACCCTCTTCAGCACCGTGAATCAGTCCATCCTTCCCGAAGATCACCCCCTCAGAGGCAGAGGAATCAAAGACTATCACAAAGACCCTGTCAACCCTGCTTATGAGATCCGCAGGGGACCCCGCCAGCTCACAGCCCCTTTCTCTGCAAAAGTCCTCAGCCTTTTTTATAGTCCTGTTCCAGACTACGAGATGAACGCCCTGCTCAACAAGCCTTCCCGCAATGGCTCTACCGAGATTCCCTAAACCTATGAAGCCTACTTTCATTTCTTGTCCTCTGCGATCATCTCCCTCACCTTTGGTACAGCCTCCTCAATGGGAAGGTCCCAGCTCTCGCCTGTTGACCTCTTCTGGATCTCCACCTTGCCCTCTTTAACTTTATTGCCCACCACCATGCGATAGGGAAAGCCCACAAGGTCTGCATCAGCAAATTTGAAGCCAGCGCTCTGGTCTCTGTCGTCATAGATCGTTTCAATTCCCATCTCTTCAGCGGTCATGTAAATTTTCTCGGCGACGGAGGACATCTCTCCATCACTCATGTTGAGGCAGATAACGTCAAGCTCAAAGGGGGCAACGGGAGTGGGCCACTTTATCCCCTTCTCATCGTGGTGCTGTTCAACAAGGGCGGACATGATTCTTGAAATCCCGATCCCGTAACATCCCATAACAATAGGCTTCTCGCTCCCGTCCTGATCGGTGTAGTAAGCCTTCATGGGCTCCGAATACCTCGTTCCAAGGAGAAATATGTGCCCCAGTTCAAGGCCCCTTTTGACCCTGAGAAGTCCACCGCACTTGGGACAGGGATCCCCCTCTCTCACCTCGCAGACATCAACGAACTCACCGTAGTGAAAGTCCCTCTCGGGATTGACATTTATGTAGTGAAGGTCAGGTTCATTGAGGGCAACCACCATGTTTTTGACGCCGTAAAGGGAGTTGTCCCAGAGGACCTTTATATCCTCAGGAAGGTTGAAGATCCCTATAAAGCCCTTGGTGGTCCCGAGGATCTCTTTAACCTCTTCATCGCCCGCAAGCCTGAAGTCATCGGTTCCAAGGACTGCCTCAAGCTTGTTCTCGTCAATCTCCCTGTCGCCCCTGATGAGGACAATTAACGGCTTGCCATTAACAATGTAGAGAACCGCCTTCATGATCTTTGAGGCGGGAAGGTTTAAAAATTCCGAGAGTTCCTCAATGGTCTTTACGCCAGGAGTCGGAACCTTCTCCAGGGGCATCTCCTCCTCATCCTGAGGGGCAGGCCTGCCGAGGGGAACCACCTCCGCGTTTGCAGAGTAGCCACAGCCCTCACAGAAGGAGACCTTGGCCTCACCGTAGTCCGTAAAGGCAATGAACTCATGGGACTGACTGCCACCTATCTGACCGACGCTCGCCTCTGCCATAATTACGTCAAGGCGGAGCTTTTTAAAGATTCTGTCGTAGGCAAACTTCATTGCCTCATAGGACATCATTGCAGACATCTCATCGGTATCAAAGGAGTAGGCGTCCTTCATGATGAATTCCCTTCCCCTGATAAGCCCGAACCTCGGCCTCTTTTCGTCCCTGAATTTCACCTGTATCTGGTAAAGAATCAGCGGGAGCTGACGGTAAGAACGAACCTCTCTGCGCACAAGGTCTGTGATCTCCTCCTCGTGAGTTGGTCCAAGGCAGTAATCCCTCCCGTGCCTGTCTTTGAGCCTGAAAAGCTCGTTCCCGTAGCTTTCCCACCTGCCCGTTTCCTGCCACAGCTCTGCGGGATTGAGAACCGTCAGATGAAGCTCCTGAGCGCCCGATCGGTCCATCTCCTTCCTGACGATGTTCTCTATCTTCCTTATCACACGCCATCCTGCGGGGAGGATCTCATAGATACCTGCGGATACCTGCTTTATTAATCCTGCCCTCAAGAGAAAGCGGTGGGAAGGTGCCTGAGCCTCGGCAGGATCTTCCTTGGAAGTGTAAAGAAAGTATCTGCTCCACCTCATAGGGGAATATTGTAAGGTAAAGCCTACCAGCCCGTGGGCAGGTTCGCCATTGAACACACCAGGGCAAAGCATGATCCCCAGAAGAGGACCGTTCCCATGATCGTAGCCATGATAGCCCTGCGTCCTGGACTATCAACCTTCAAGGTCTTCATATAAAGGCGGGCAAGCCAGAAGCCAAGCAGGGGGGAAATAAAAGGCATAAGCTGGAACCACGCTTCCCCGCTGAAGATCATCCCCACTGTGCTTAGAATGACCAGAGGTGTAATTATGTGCATCAGCAAAACTATTAAAGTTGCCACAAGGAAATGGAGGTAAAGCCTCAGATCTTCCAGATCAGAACCTCCTCGCCGATCTCCAGATTGAACTTTTCCCTTGCATTTCCCATAAAGACAAAGATCTCCATGAATCCGAAGCTTCCGCACACAAGACTGAGACGGTCTTCTTTCCCCCCGAGGAAGTGAGTGAGAACCTCAAGCCTCTCTCCCCTGAATTCACCGTGGGAGTAGTTCCCGCAGGGGATGTTGGTCACAGCGTTTCCAAACCTGTCAAAGTAAATAATCTGTCCCCTTACCTTCCTTCTTCCAGCCTGGGGATTCGGAAATTTCAGCATAGGTCTGTAGGTAAAGGCTGGCCCAAATTCCTCAAGGGGGACTCCCCTCGTGATATAGCCAGCCGCTGGCGCAAAGATGTCTCGCCCATGGAAGGTATTGTTGAGACGGGGAAGCTGGAATCTTTTGTTTTCAAGGATTACCGCCGAAGGCGGTCCTTTAAAGTCTCTGATAACAAGGTCAAAGATCCCGTTATAGGGACCTACAAAGAAGTATTTCCCAAGCCTCATGGCGATGGGCTTTCGCTCGGATCCAACGCCCGGGTCCACCACCGCAACGAAGACCGTTCCCTCTGGCATGTAGCTGTAGTGAGCCTTCAAGAGGAGGGCGCCCTCAAGGATGTTGAAGGGCTCAACCTCGTGGCTTATGTCAATTACCGTAACGTCGGGATTTATCCCCTGAATCACGCCCTTCATGGCGCCCGCAAAGCCGTCGGAGGTTCCAAAGTCTGTCAGCAGGGCTACGAACATTCCTCAGAATATGTTAAAATGTGTGCCTGCAAAAGGAGGTGATGTAGTTGGCAGTAGTTGTGGTTCACGAGGGCGAACCGCCTGAGAAGGTCCTCAAGAGGTTCAAGAGGATCGTTGACCAGGAGCAGATCCTCACCGAGGTAAAGAGGAGGGAGTACTACGAAAAGCCCAGCGAACGCAAGAAGAAGCGCGAGAGGGCAAGGAGAAAGAGGATCCTCAAGGCTCTCAAAAAACAGCAACAGCTCATGTGAGGAGGATCTCTGAAGCGTAGTGGGCAGAAAGCTTGAAAAGCTCAGAGGCTTTATTCTGGGCTAATTTCTTCTGATCTTCACCAACATGGGGATCATCAAGGAGGAAGCTTGTAACCTTCCCCCTCACGTAGGCTCTGTAGCATTTAAAGAAGGGAAGAAAGAGTTCAAACTCTGGATCCTCCGTTATCTCTCTGTAGGTTTTCTCATAAATCTCAGAGAGGTCTTCCCTTCCCGCAAGGTCAAGCTCCATTGAGAGGAAGCACATGTCGTTTATAACGTCGCCCTTGCGGAAGCGCTCGTTGAACTCAATGCAGTCAAAGATGCATATCCCCTCTTCAAGGAAGGCAACATGTTCCAGCCTTATGTCGCCGTGGCCGTCCCTTATCCTTCCCTCATCCATCCTCTTGTAAAAGAGTTCCTCGTATTTTTCATAAAAAAGGTTTGTCCTCTCCTTAATAAACTCGTACTCATCCCCGCTTATGGTCCTCCCTATGTATGGCTCGGTCTGGGAGAAATTCTCATCGGTATTGAACCTCATCACCTGAGGCTTTCCGAACTCATCGGCCCTTTCAGCAGAGAGGTGAAACTCAGCAACCACCTGTGCAACCTTTTTTATCTCTTCTGGACTAACGCTTTCAAGCCTCTGGGATAGCAGGGCGGTCTCTGGTATCCGTCTCATCTTTACCGCGTATTCAACGATGTTTGAACCGTCCTCAACAGCCCACATTCCATTCTTATCGCTGACAGGCACAACATCTATGTAAACCCACGGGCAGAGCCGTCTGTTGAGCTGAACCTCCCTATCGCAGTTCTCCTTTCGCTTTTCAAGAGTTGAATAGTCCAGAAAGCCGAAGTTCACAGGTTTTTTGATTTTGTAAACAACCTCGGGGAGGATCAGAACCCAGGAGGTGTGAGTCTGAACTACCTTTGCACCGAGGGATCTGGCAAGCTCTTCAATCATTGAACCTAATTATAACCGCTGTGGAAATGCTTTCTGCCAAGCCTATAATATATCTCTTAGGAGGTTTTGGCTTTTGGAAAAGAAGCGCGTGCAGGACATCGCCAAGGAGCTGGGACTTAGGCCCAAGAAGCTCCTTGAATTCCTTGAAGAGTGGGCACCCAGGGACGATGGCAAAAACTGGTCAAACTTTCATATCCTCGGAGACTTTGAACTTGAAATGATCTTCCAGGAATTCGGTGAGCCCAAGAAAAAGAAAAAGAAAAAAGAAACCGCTGTTGCAGTGGAAGAAAAGCCCGCAGAAACACAGCCAGAGGAAGAAGAGGACCTCAAGAAAGGCATTGAGGAAAAGCCCATTGAGGAGATAGTTGCCCAGGAACTGGGCGTTGACGTTAAGGAAAAGCCAAAGGAAGAGCAAAAGCCAAAACCTGTAAGAAAGCCAGAGACAAAGAGGAGCGGGAAGATAATTCAGAGGGAGTTCAAGCCCCAGCAACCACCCCCGCCACCACCACCCAAGGAAGAACCAAAGAAGCAGGAAAAGGAAGCGGTAGCTCAGGAAAAAGCAGAGAAAAAAGAAAAGCTTTCAAAAGAAGAACAGCAGATCCTCAAAAAACTCCAGCAGCAGATAGAGGCTGAGAAGAAGAAGGAAGAAAAGAAACAGCAGGAGAAAAAGAAGGAAGAGGAAATCAAGATTATTGAGATACACGAAGGGATCACAGTACGCGAGCTTGCTCAGATGCTTGGCGTTCCTGCCAACAAGGTGATCGCAGAGCTCATGAAGAAGGGAATCCTTGCAACCATCAATAACCCTGTGCCTACCGAAACCGCGGTAGAGATCGCTGAAATGTTCGGATTCCTTGCGGAGGCAAAGAAGGAGGAGGAAGAAGAGGTTCTCATTGAGGAAGAAGAAGACAGGCCCGAAGACCTGAAGCCCAGGGCTCCGATAGTGGTAGTAATGGGTCATGTTGACCACGGGAAGACCACCCTCCTTGATACCATACGCAAGACAAACGTTGCGGAAAAGGAAAAGGGTGGAATCACCCAGCATATAGGTGCCTCACAGGTAAAGCTCCCTGACGGGAGAACGATCACTTTCCTGGACACTCCGGGCCACGAGGCCTTCACCTCGTTGAGAGCAAGAGGTGCCCAGATAACGGACATAGCGGTGCTGGTGGTTGCGGCAGACGACGGTGTGATGCCCCAAACCATTGAAGCTATAAACCACGCCAGGGCTTTTAACGTTCCCATAATCGTTGCGGTTAACAAAATAGACAAGCCCGGGGCGGACCCAATGAGAGTGAGGCGTGAGCTATCAGATCACGGGATAATTCCGGAGGAATGGGGCGGAGATACGGTCTTCGTTGACGTTTCTGCAAAAACAGGACAGGGAGTTGACCAGCTCCTTGAAATGATAGGACTCGTTGCGGATATCCTTGAACTTAAAGCAAATCCCAACAAGAGGGCAAAGGGGGTGATCATTGAAACCAAACTTGACAGGAAGAAGGGACCAACCGCAACGGTCATTGTTCAGGAAGGAACTCTCAAAATCGGTGACATCTTTGTTGCAGGAACTACAAGCGGAAGGGCCAGGGCAATGTTTGACGACAGGGGGAGGCAGGTAAAGTCCGCCGGACCATCAACTCCAGTAGAGGTTCTTGGCTTTGAAGAACTTCCTACAGCAGGAGACACCCTGATCGTGGTTGACAGCGAGAAGAAAGCAAGGGCGATTGCCGAGAAAATGAAGGAAAGGAGGGAAAAGGAAGAAGCAACAGCACAGAGCGTTAGACTTGAGGATATTTACAAAAGGATTGAAACAGGAGAGACCAGAGAGCTTCTTCTAATTATTAAGGCTGACGCTATGGGATCCTTAGAGGCTCTCAAAAAGTCCCTTGAGGAACTTTCCACCGAGGAGGTTGTTGTCAGAGTGATCCACGGTGCGGTCGGTGGAATAACCGAAAACGACGTTATGCTCGCCAAAGCCTCTGGCGCAATAATAATAGGCTTCAATACAAGGCCTGACCCCAAGGCAAGGGAACTCATAGAAAAGGAGAAGGTTGATGTCAGAACCTACGGAATCATCTATCAGGTCATAGACGATGTTAAGAAGGCCCTTCAGGGGCTCCTTGAGCCCGAAGAGAAAGAAGAGATCCTCGGTTCTGCAGAAGTAAGGGCAACTTTCAAGATAAAGAGAGCGGGAACCGTTGCGGGATGCTATGTTGTGGAAGGAAAGGTAGTCAGAGGCGCCAAGGCAAGGCTCATAAGAGACGGTGTTGTGGTCTATGAAGGCGAGATAGAAACCCTTAGGCGCTTTAAAGAAGATGTAAGCGAGGTTGCCAAGGGTTACGAGTGTGGTATCAAACTAAAAGACTTCAACGATGTGAAGGTCGGGGATATCATAGAATGCTACGAAATCAGGCTTCAGGAACGCTCACTCTGAATGTCAATGAAATATACGAGACCCTTCAGGGAGAGGGACTCCTTGCAGGAACTCCCTCTCTCTTTATCAGACTCCAGGGATGCAACCTGAGGTGCCCCTGGTGCGACCAGCCCGAGAGCCTTGGTGAAGGCGGTAACATGCTCAAAATGGAGGAGGTCCTGTTAAGAGCCAGTTCCTCAAAAGTTCGCCATGCAGTGATAACGGGTGGAGAGCCTTTTCTCTCACCTGGGCTCCCTTTCCTCGTGAAGGAGCTCCTTGAGATGGGGTTTTCCATCCAGATTGAGACCAACGGAACCCTCTGGAACAGTAGTCTTGAACCCTTAGCCCCTTCAGTTCACATAACCTGCTCACCAAAGGGGGTAGCGGGCTATTACACCCATCCCGCACTGCTCAAATACGCAAAAGAGCTCAAGTTTGTCGTTGATGGCCAGCTTGAAGATAAGGTCCTTCTGAGAGAGGAGTTCAGGACTCATCTTGAATCTAAAAGGGTCGTTCTCCAGCCAGAGAGTAATAAAAAAGAGATGTTCGAAAGAGCCTTAGACCTGCAGAGCCGTCTCCTGGAAAAGGGCTTTACAACAAGGGTAATTCCCCAGATCCACAAACTCATAGGGATCCCCTGAATTATTTATGGGTTTTATAGTTGCAATAAGAATTCGTTATACTATAATTAAACTTTACGATGATTGACATATCAAA
The DNA here is from genome assembly GCA_027049085.1 of Aquificaceae bacterium. GTDB lineage: Bacteria > Aquificota > Aquificia > Aquificales > Aquificaceae > Hydrogenivirga. The sequence continues at coordinate 8,064 of JALTVH010000178.1, forward strand.
ACTCAAGACCTTTGTAACCGTTGCTGATCTCGGTTCCTTCTCAAAGGCCTCAGAGATCCTCTACATAACCCAGCCTGCGGTAACCCAGCAGATAAAAGCCCTTGAAAAAACCATTGGCGCTAAACTCTTCCAGAGGGCAGGGGGAAAGATGGCTCTGACGGAAGAGGGTAAGAGGATCTATGAAATAGCCAAGCTCCTCCTCGGGAGTTACGAGGGCCTGATGGAGGAGATAGCCAAAATAAAAAAGGACCTCAAAGATACCTTATTTCTCGGTGTTAGTGCAACCCTTAGCGAGTACATAATCCCTAACATCATCGCCGAGTTTCACAAAGAGTTTCCAAGTGCAACGGTAAAGGTATTTACGGGCAACTCCCACGATGTGGAGGAAGGGCTCCTTTCTGGGGTCATCAACTTAGGGATCATTGAGAGGGAAGCATCATCCAAGTTTGTAAGCATACCCTGGCTTGAGGATGAGATCATCTTCTTCACCTGTCCAGACAGTCCGCTGGCAAGATGCGAGTGCATTGAACCAGATGACCTTTACAGAGTTGACCTCGTCATGAGAGAAATGAACTCGGGGACGAGAAAGATAGTTAAAGATGCCCTTGAAAAGCTCGGTGTGGTCTTTGAGAGGCTCAATATCAAGATTGAAGCAAACTCCAGCCGAACGATAATGAACATAGTCAAGAGCGGTTACGGCGCCTCCTTCCTCTCCAAGGGTCTGATCCTTGGTGAGATAGAGAGCGGGACCGTGGTTCCCGTCAAAATCAGAGGATTCAACGTAAAGAGGCGGTTTAACATAATTTATCCAAAAAGCTCAAACATTACCTTCCTTGCCAGCAATTTTGTCAAGTTTGTCCTCTCAAAAACCTCAGATATCGTCACCGAAAGGGTATGAAAGCTATCATCTTTGACGTGGATGGCGTTCTCGTTGACGTCAGGGAAAGCTACCACCTTGCCATTAAGGAAACAGCAGAGCATTACCTCGGCAGAGAGGTTCCCTTAGATCTTATAAAAAAGATTAAGTATGAAAGGGCTATAAACAACGACTGGGACGTTACTCAGGCTGTTATAGAGCATTTCGGAGGTAAGGCGGATTACGAAGAGCTTGTTGAAGTATTTACCCAAAAGTACGACCTTTTCAAAGAGAGGGAAAAACCGCTCCTCAGCAGAGAATTTTTCCGCAGGCTTAAAGAGGCGGGCACACCCCTGGGTATAGTCACCGGAAGGCCAAAAAGAGACCTCCTGTGGGTACTTGAAAGGTTTGATATAAGAAGCTTCTTTGATTGCACCATTGACGAGGACGACATTCCAGACCAGAGTCTGAGGAAGCCCCATCCCTATCCTCTCAGGATATGCCTTGAAAGGCTCGGTGCGGAAGAGGCAATTTATGTTGGTGACAACACCGCGGATCAGAAAATGGTAGCCTCAGCGGTGGAGAGGTACGGTTTAAAGGCTGGATTCGTTCACTTCAACAGAGTGGTTGACCTCACCCTTGAAGCAGACTTTGTGACCTCCTCTGAGGAAGATCTGCTCAACTTCCTTCTTCAATGGGTTTGCCCGAATCAGGAAGGAGTACGGGGATACCGTCCCTGACCTCGTAGTAAACGGCACATTTTTCACAGATCAGGATATCCTTCTGAGAATCATATTTCAGATCGCCCTTGCACACAGGACAGGCAAGTATATCAAGGAGCTTGCTGTCAAGCATTTCTGCTAATATTATAAATCAGATGCGTTTCAGACTCTTCATATCGGGGCTGGTTCAGGGAGTGGGGTTCCGTGCCTTTACCCAGAGATTAGCTCAGAGTTACGGGCTCAGCGGATGGGTTAGGAACCTTCCAGATGGAAGAGTAGAGGCTCTTGTGGAGGGTGACGAGGAGGTCATAGCCCACTTTTTAAAGGAGCTGTGGAAGGGACCGCGCCTTTCAAGGGTTGATAAGATAGAGATGATCAGGGAGGAGCCTGATGAACCTCTTCATGGCTTTGATATTCGCTATTAGCCTGCTGGCAGGAGCCGCAGAGGCAGGAAAGTGCAGGCTCTACCACAAGGTAAGAAAAGGTGACAGTTTGTGGAAGATAGCAGACCGTTACAACATGTACATAAAAGACATCCTGAGGGCTAACCCACGGCTAAAGAAAAAAAAGTATCTCAGACCCGGCCAGAGAATATGTATTCCCTACAAAAAGAAGAGGAAGGCAGTCTCAAGGTCCAGAGGTGACTACGTTATATACAGAGTAAGACCGGGAGACAGCCTGCAGAAGATAGCCAAGAAGTTCGGCGTTTCCTGGAAAACTATCAAGAGATACAACGGTCTCAGGAGCAACGTTATAAGGGTCGGACAAAAACTCAAGATACCCAGAAAGGGAAGGGCAAAAAAAAGGACCTACGCTTACAGAAAAAAGGGTTATGTAATCATCAAGTACAGGGTCAGGCGTGGCGACAGCCTGATAAAGATTGGCAAAAAGTTTGGTGTAAGCTGGAAAGAAATAAAAAGAATAAACGGCATGAGAAGCAACATAGTTAGAAAGGGTCAGCTAATCAAGGTCCCGGTTCCGAGGAAAGCCTTTGAAAAGAGATACATTGATAAACCAAGAATAAAGCTTGCCTTCCTTCCCGTTGACGGAAAGTACGAAAAGGGAACAAGGGGGATTGATATATTTGCTGAATGCGGGGAAAAGGTCAGGGCTGTCGCAGACGGAAGGGTTATTTACAGCGGTGATGACCTCACAACCTATGGCAATATGGTGATAGTTGAACACAGGGGGTTCCTCAGTATATATGCTTACCAGATGCAGAACCTCGTTGAAAGGGGAGACAGGGTTCAGAGGGGAGAGGTAATAGGTAAAGTTGGTCTCAAACCAGGTTCCGGCAGGTGTGCTCTTCACTTTGAGATCAGGGCAAGGGACGGTTCTGTACTCAATCCTGTTGAATACCTTGGGAAAAAGTAATAAAATAGTTCGGCTATGAAAACTTACAGGGTAAAACCCGAAGAGATCCACAGGAACTGGTATGTTATAAACGCAGAAGGAAAGGTACTGGGAAGGCTGGCAAGTGAAATAGCAAAAGTGTTGAGAGGAAAGCATAAACCCTCTTACCAGCCCGATGTTGATTGCGGTGACTACGTAGTTGTAGTAAATGCAGATAAGATAAGGGTCACGGGCAAAAAACTTGATCAAAAGATCTACTATAGGCATTCTAATTATCCCGGCGGGCTCAAAGAAAGGAATCTTAAGTGGATGCTTGAAAACAAACCAGAAGAGGTTATAAAGCTTGCAGTCAAGAGGATGCTACCCAAAAACAGGCTCGGCCACAGGATGCTGAAAAAGTTAAAAGTCTACAGAGGACCAGATCACCCCCACTCAGCCCAGAAACCCCAGCCTCTGGAGGTCTCGGTATGACAAAACTCAAGGACTTCAGGATCACTCCCGAAAACTCTTTTTACGGAACGGGAAAGAGGAAGGAATCAGTCGCCCGTGTCTGGATTCTTCCTGAACAGCCGGGGAGATTTCTAGTCAAAGTGACAAGAACCGGCAAAGAGTACGATCTGAGGAATTACGTCCAGAGAGAAACCCTCTTTAATAAGGTCATGCTTCCCTTCAAGGTAACCAAAACCGAAGGCAAATTTGGAATTTACGCCACCGTAGAGGGAGGAGGAATCTCAAGCCAGGCGGAAGCTCTGATGTATGGTGTTGCAAGAGCTCTCCTATCTCACAATCCTGACCTCAGAAACCAGCTAAAGAAGGCGGGCCTCCTAACAAGGGACGCGAGGGAAAAAGAAAGAAAGAAATACGCCCAGATGGGTGCAAGGGCAAAGTACAGGTGGAGCAAACGTTAAGAGTATGCGTCTTTGGTGCAACAGGCTACACTGGCATTGAGCTTCTAAGGATACTGTCCACCCACCCAAAGGTACGGGTTACCGCAGCAACTTCAAAAACTTACGCCGGTCAGGATGTAAGCGACGCCATCCCAACCTTAAGGGGAACCACCATCAACTGCCTGAAGCTTACAGAGCAGCCTGAGGAGGACTTTGACCTTGCCTTCCTGTGCCTTCCCCATGAAAATTCCATGGATCTGGTACCAGAACTCCTGGGACAGGATAAGAAGGTCATAGACCTCTCGGGAGCCTACAGGCTTAAAAATCCGGAAGAATATCCCACCCACTACGGTTTTGAACACTCCCATCCGGATACCCTTAACAGAGCTGTCTACGGACTTCCAGAAATTTACAAAAAGGAGATAAAGGAAGCAGACCTGGTTGCCAATCCGGGCTGTTATCCAACGGCTGTGCTCCTTGCCCTATACCCGCTGATCGGTTCAGGTGTTGATATTGATATGATTATAGCCCACGCCCTTTCGGGCGTATCCGGTGGTGGCAGAAAACCAAAGCAAAACTTCCATTTCCCGGAGATGACTGAAAACTTCTTTGCCTACGGAGTTCAAAAACACAGGCATGTTCCTGAAATGGAATCAGTAGTTCGCAAGGTTAGCGGTCAACAGATACCTCTGAGATTCACCCCCGTGGTAGTTCCCTCCTCCAGGGGAATGCTCGCAACGGTGTACGTGAAGACGCCGGAGAATAACATCAAGGACCTTTACGACGAGGTTTATGCTGGGGAGCCCTTTGTAATACTTACCAATGAACCTCCATCTCCAAAGTGGGTAATCGGTACAAACTTCTGTTACCTCTTTGTACACTATGACAGTAAAAATTCCCTCGCTGTTATCATCAGCGCCATAGATAACCTCGGCAAAGGTGCCTCCCATCAGGCTGTGCAGAATATGAATATAATGATGGGCTTTGATGAAACCACAGGTCTGATGAACTGGGCAACATTTCCATAAGAATATTCAAATGTTCTTATATGCAAATAAGTTTAAATTAGATTGCTTTATCAATACATAAGGAATAATTAAGAATTGTTGGAAAGCCTTTAATCTAAATTATTTAACTGCAATGTTAAGACATATAACAGCCCTCTTTCTTTTGTTTTCAACCTTTTTGCTAAGTGGTGAACCTTACTGGTTTACCGACTACAGCAAAGGTATCGCCAGAGCCAGGGACCTGAATAAGAACGTCATTATTTATTTTTACAGTGACCACTGTCCCTACTGCTGGCAGATGGAGGAATTCGTCTTAGGCGACCCTGAAGTTGATGGGTACATTAAAGAAAGATACGTTTTCATAAGCATTTCAGTTGACGAGGTGCCTCCTGATATTGACAGGAGGTTTAATCCAATAGGCACCCCCTACTTCGTTTTTTATGACCCACAGAGGGACAGAGTTCTCCTGGAGGTCTTTGGAAGTAGGGAGAAAGAAGACTTCATGAACTTGCTAATTAGGGCGTGCAATAGTTCAAAAACCAATTTAAGGAGGTGTTAGCCATGATCACAAGAAGAGACCTGCTAAAGTTTGCAGGTGTGGGGACCGTCGCTCTTTTATCTGCACCGGGAGCGGTGAGGGTATCCCACGCAAGGAAGAAGATTTCAATTGACGATGCAATGAAGGAGCATCTGGGGGTAACCCTCTCAGGGGTAAAGGAAAGCAAACTCATCAACGTTAAGGCACCAACCATAGCAGAATCAGGAGCAAACGTTCCAGTGCAGGTAAAAGCAAACATACCCGTTGATCAGGTTGAAAAGGTCATAATCTTTGCTGATAACAACTTCAATCCATGGGTTACAACTGTAGACGTCTCACCTCTTAACGGTGAGGTGTTCTTTGCAACAAGGATCAAGCTTGCTAAGACGTCCCCTGTCAGGGCTGTCGTCAAGATGAAGGATGGTTCCCTGCTTATGGGGGTCAAAGAAGTCAAAGTTACAGTTGGCGGTTGTGGTTAACAAAAACTAAATTGGGAGGTAGAAGATGGCTACAATAGGAAGAGCAATTGTTAGGGTCCCGAGGAGGGTCAGAAAGGGACAGGCTTTTAAAGTTCAAATGGTAATCACACACCCCATGGAAACCGGTCTAAGAAAGGACAAGAAGACCGGCAAGATCATCCCTGCCCACTACATCACTAAAGTAGAGTTTCTCTTTAACGGGCAGAAGGTAAGCACCATCCATTCCGGTCCGGGTATAAGCAAAAACCCATACTTCGCTATCATGATGAAGGTAGGCGGTTCCGGTGACCTCGTTATCAAGTACGAAGACAACAAAGGAGGTAAGTGGGACAAGAAGGTCAAGGTTAACGTTGCCTGAAAAGGAGGGGTAATTATGAGAAAGAAGGCTTTCCTTGCCACAGCGGTTATAGCTGGAGGGGCTG
>JALTVH010000179.1 GCA_027049085.1 Aquificaceae bacterium
GGTGACGGCGGCAACGGTGGTGACGAAGATGGTGGAACCAAGTCAACACCTGCCCTCGCTTCTCATGGGTACTCCAACTCATTCTCACAGGCAAATATTCAAATGGCTATGAACCACATGAATACAAGCAATGATGATGATGCTGAGGAGGAACTCGCACTCGCCTTAAACATCAATAAGGAAAAGCAGATTATCCTCAATAAGGGTAACATCGTAGATCAGGACAACAACAACAACTCAGTCCAGCTCAACGACAACGCTCAGAGAGGCGCTTCAGGCGGAAAGGATGACAACGATGAAGGCACTTCTGCCATCCTTCTTGCAAACTACGCAATCTCATCTGTCAACCATGCTCTCAGCGTATTTGTAGCTGGTAACATTAACAGCACGGAAGGCGGGCAGTTCAACAAACAGGTCGCCCTTAACATGGGCAACTATGCCGAGGCACAGGCAGGAGAATCTCCCGTTGCGATCGCAGGAAACGGTGAGACGGGACCCACCCAGATGATCTGGAACGAGTACGGTGAATTCACCGATGACGGTATCGATCCGTACACAATAACCGATCAGGACAACAACAACAACTCTGTTCAGCTCAATGACAATGCTCAGAGGTCTGCCAATGCAATGGCAATGCTCAACATCGCTAACTCCGCCTATAACACCGGCGCCAACCTGATGATGACCGGTGACATTACAGATTCTTCAATTTCCCAGACGAACGAGCAGGGTGCGGAAAACCACGTCAATATAGCAAGGGCAGAGCATCCCAACGGTACAGCAGTTGCAGGGAACCTCAACAAGCAGACCCAGAATGTCCACAATGCGGTTGAAGACCAGTTTGATGGCTTTATGGTCGTTGAAGATCAGGACAACAACAACAACTCTGTTCAGCTCAACAACAATGCCCAGAGGGATGCAACAGGAATGGACATGACAAACTCAGCTATTTCTGCTGGAAATACCGGGTTCAACATCATGAGCACCGGTGCTCTAACCAATACCAATATCGGTCAGCTCAACTCTCAGACGGCGAGGAACTTTGATAATGAGGCATACACTTACGTTGGTGAAGGTAATAACACCGCAATTGCAGGTAATGCTGAACTGACTGAGAATCCGGGTCAATACATCCATACAGTTCATGCAACGATAATTGAGCAGGATAACAACAATAACTCAGTCCAGCTCAACGAGAATGCTCAGAGAGGAATTTCCGTAATGAGCGGAATCAACATGGCACAGTCCGCTGTAAACTCCGGTATGAACATCCTCTTTGTTGATGGATCCGCTACGAACAGCAACGTAAATCAGACCAACATGCAGTACGCAAGCAACCACAACAACTTCGCTACTGCAGACGGTCTTGCAGTTGCTGTTAACCTCAACAAGCAGAAGCAGATCATTGAAAACTGCTTCTGTTCAGACTTCTCTGAGACCGACCAGGACAACAACATGAATTCTGTCCAGGTCAATGGTAACGCCCAGAGGGATGCTTCCGGCTGGATGCTTGTGAACGCATCAACCTCTGCTGCCAACGTCGGAACCAACATAGCCGTGATATCCGGTACAGTTTCCGGATCATCCTTTACACAGACCAACGTACAGACCGCTATAAACTTCTCTAACAAGGCATCCGGAAGCACGGCTATAACCGGAAACTGGGAAGGCTTTATGCCTCTCCCAATACTTGTTGAACTCTCACCATAACGTATGAAGGAGGGGGGTTCCCCTTCCCCCCTCTTTTTTGACAAGGAGGCAAGGATGCTGAAAAAGGTGCTCGCTACGGCGATGGCAATGGGAATGGTAGCGGTTATGGCTAAGCCCAAATTTCTCGTTTCTTTCGGTGACGGTGGGTTAAAAAAGTACGATATAGTTGATAACACATGCTACGTGTACACCATCAAATATCCAAAGAAAGACACTGATCTACCAAAAGTCATGAACGATGTCCTTGTCTCCAGTGTCATAAATGCTCAGAGGCAGTACGGCAAGAAGGGGGACGGCTTTATCAATATTAAGGTGTCATGGCAGGTTGTAGGTAAGGACAGACTTATCTATCAGGTTTGCGGAGACATCGTTAGGAGGAAGTGAGATGAGAAAGGTACTGGGGAGAGGAATCTTTGGCATCCTGGCGGGATGCTTAATTTTGACTTCATCGGCAAAGTCGGAGGACATTGTGTTCCTCTCTGATGAAGACCTTGATAGCGTTTATGCTCAGGGTCTTAATATAGTTGCCGGAGCGGTCAGCGACATTGTTGATAATACGCTCGGTAACGTTATTCAGGCTGTGCCTCTGGATGGAATTATCAATCTTAATGGTTCAGTGCTTATTTCCGACAATGCGCAGAACGGTGCATGGAATCCTATAAACTCTGCGGACTCGGCGGTAAACAACTCGTACAACATATTCATCATCATTGAATCCGAACTCGTAAATCCTGACTTCAATATAAACACGATCCTTGACGCAATAAACGGGAGCACACTGCAATGAGACCGCTCCTCTCCTTCCCCCTCTTGGTAGTTTCGCTCTTGGTTTACTCTTGTTCTTATGTTCCACATGCTAAAAGGGATGGAAGGGTCTACTTGAATTCTGGCACTCAAACAACCCTCTCTTCACCTATGAGAGTTAAGCTAACGCCTGCATCAGAGATGAGATTCAGGAACATAGTCAGACAGCACCTTGATTACAGCTGTGGTTCAGCTGCCATAGCGACGCTCTTTAATTACTACCTCGGTATCAGGATGGGGGAGAAGGAAGTAATAAATAAGCTTTTTGAGGTGGGCAACAAAGAGAAGATAATAAGGCGCAAGGGGTTCTCCCTTCTTGATATGAAAAAGCTCTCTGAAAAAATGGGTTTCAGGGCATACGGAGTAAAGACAAACCTGAAAGGTCTCGTCAAGATCGGTAAGCCCTCCATTGTTACAATTGTTATTGGTAACTACAAGCACTTTGTTGTTTTCAGAGGAGTGTACAAGGGTAGGGTTTTTATTGCTGATCCTGCCTTTGGTCAGACTGTCCTTGATCCTGAGGATTTTGAGAGGATGTGGTACAAAAATATTGCCCTTGTGGTTGAGCCGGGTGAACGCAAGAGCGAAAATCTACTTAAGGTTACCGATGCTGATCTCAATACGATCAGCGGAGGTACACTGCGAGGTGAGATCATTCCGCCTCTCTTACCGGTTTACAGGGGGATGGCAGACTTTTAAATGATACAGATAACAAGATGTACTTCCCTTCTGTTTTGCTTAACCGTTATTTTGTTTACATCTTTCTCTTCCATTGCTCAGGAAAACCAGTCAACTATTCGTCCTGAGCAGGCACTCACCCAGTTTGAGAGGGACTATGTCCTTCTCGGACAGTGGGAATTTGAGTTTGAAGAAAATATATCGTACACATACTACTCAGCTAACCAGATTTTCCTTGAGAGCTTCGCTATTCTTGATCCCGTTTTTCTGACCCTTGGAAGATTTGGTATAGAAAGTGCCAAGAGGCACATATTTGTTAATACCTTTTTCCTCAGGGTCGGGCTTCTTGACAACCTCCAGTTTGAGATAGGCGTTCCCTTTGTTTACAGATACGACATGGTAGCAGTTGCTGCTGGAACAGGCCAAACTCAGAGAAACAGGAGCATGGACAGGTCTGGCATAGGCGATGTTGCTTTCAGTTTCAGCCTTCAGCCGATAAAAGAAACAAGCACAAGACCTGCCATGGTCATTAACCTTGGTTATAAAACGAGAACAGGTGTGGGACCCTTTGAAATAGATACTCAGACCCAGGTTCCCACAGGAAGCGGATATGACTCTTTGAGGATAGGGCTCAACCTTATTAAGAGTGTAGATCCTGCGGTTATTTATGGCGGATTTGGATACATCTACAATATCCCTGTTGAAGTGAACAGAGTTATTTCCTCACCTCAGCAGGGGCAGTCAACCCCCCAGTCAATATATCTAAAAGGTCTTGATCCGGGTGATTCTTTCAGCTTCAACATCGGTATGGCCTATGCCCTGAGTTACATGGTCTCTGTGAACTTTCAGTACCTTCAGACCTATACACTCCTTACAAGGATATACAGGGAAGAAAGGGCGGACTTCGTTCCTAACTCAATTCTCAATTCTGCTCTTTTTAAGGTCGGTGCGGGTATAAGTGCCGGCAAAAACATTCCAATTAACTTCGGTGTTTACTTTGGCTTGACTGATGATGCGCCTGACTACATGATTGACCTGAGAATTCCTGTTAAGTTCTGATTGTCAAGAACCTTTACCATGTAAATATATTTTACGAACCGTCAAAGTATTTAGATAACTGTTTTTTAAAAGCCATACCCCTTTATGTTAATGCCCTTTACATTAAGTGGAGCCAGCTCTTTACTCATTTCCTTGCGCGCCAATGGTTTTATTAATGGCACACAAATTGCAATCAAAATGAGTAAAAAAACGGGGGTGACCTTATGGAAAGGTTTAGAAGAGCTCTTGTTCTTGTATCTATCGGCGTGAGCGCATATTACCTATACTGGAGAACAGGAACCTTTAATCCAGATGCGCCTATTTTTTCTCTGATCGTTTACGGTGCAGAAGTTTATGGATTTATAACGAGTCTCCTGTTCTTCTTCATGGTCTGGAAGCTGAATGAGAGAAAAGTCATCTCTGCACCGCCGGGTTTTAAGGTTGACGTATTCATACCAACACTGAATGAGGACCTCGAAACTCTGGAAAAAACCATCAAGGGTTGCCTCTCAATGAGGTATCCCCACAAGACCTACGTTCTTGATGACGGAAACAGACCTGAGGTCAAGGAGTTATGCAAACGTTTAGGCTGTGAATATATAGCGAGAAAGGATAACAGGAATGCAAAGGCTGGCAACCTCAATTACGCTCTTAGATTAACCAACGGTGACCTCATAGCTATCTTCGATGCGGATCACGTTCCTGAACCGGATTTCCTTGAAAAAACCCTCGGTTACTTCTGGGACAACAGGGTTGCCTTTGTTCAGACACCTCAGGACTTTTACAACATTGATTCCTACCAGCACAGGATCATAAAGGGAAGGCTCTGGCACGAGCAATCCCTTTTCTTCAAGGTCATAATGCGTGGGAAGGACAGGCACAACGCGGCCTTCTTCTGTGGTAGCTGTGCTGTGATAAGGAGAAAGGCTCTGGAGGACATTGGGGGTTTTGCGGAAGGTACTGTAACCGAAGATCTCCACACCTCCATTAGGCTTCATGCAAAGGGATGGAAATCTGTCTACCACCCGGAAACACTTGCTTATGGGGTTGCACCTGTTTCATACAGACCTTTCAAAGGTCAGAGGGAGAGGTGGGGGCAGGGAGCAATGCAGGTACTACTCAGAGATAATCCCCTCTTCAAAAGAGGTCTCACCTGGCAACAGAGACTGAACTATATTGCTTCGATGACCACTTACTTTGATGGATTCCAGAAGCTGATTTATTATGTAGCACCAGTAATAGTTCTCCTGACAGGAATTTTTCCCATCAGCGTAACCCTCTCTGAATTTCTACCTATTTTTATTCCTCATATGTTACTCTCTATCTGGGCTTTTGAAGAGATGTCAAGAGGTTATGGTAAGTTTCTCCTCCTTGAACAGTACAATATGGCGAGATTCTTTTCCTTTATGAAATCCGTTCTTGGGTTTTTCAAATTCAATGGTTTGAGGTTCAGAGTCACAGAAAAAAGGTGGAACGGGAGCAGTGCACTGATGGAGGCTATACCTCAGCTCGGGGTTTTCATAGCGAGCACAGTAGGGATCTCGTGGGCTCTCTTCAACCTTGATAAGATAGCCAACAAGGAACTGTATATAGCGAATATTTTCTGGGCTGGATTAAACTTCAGCCTTGCGGTAGCCTGTTTGCTCTGGACTTACGGGAAAAAGTATCTTAGGAGAGATTTCAGATTTCCTGCCAACTTCCCTTCCAGGCTTGAGCAGAATGGTTTTATCTTCCCAGCAACCATAGAGGACCTCCATGAAAAGGGGTCTGCTCTAATTACCACAAGAGAGCTTGAAAGGGGTAGCTCTGTTGAGCTAAAGATCAGGTTTGAAGACAGAGATCTTGAAGTTAGGGGAACTGTTTTATATAGCGTTCCGCTTTCTAAAGGAATCCTCTTCAGGTCAGGGGTGAGGTTTGAAAAGCTGAGAGAGGAGGATATAGACAGGATAAGAGAGTTTAACTTCAGATTTCTTCTGAAGAAATTTATGGATGATGTGGACAGAATTCCGGAGACTCCGATCCAGAAGATATTGGATATAATTAAACTTGGATACTTTAAAAGGAAAGGGAGGAGGATACCCTTTCACATACCCGGTATGGTGATGGCTGGTAACGGATTTATACCCTACACAACAGAGGACGTGAGTGACGGAGGGTTGAGGATCCTTACCTACAGGAGACTCCAGAGGAACGGAGTTACGGTTCACATGGGATCGCCCTTGGAGGAAAAGGTTCTTATGGGAAAGATCGTCTGGGAGAGGGAACTCAACTTTTACGGTATAAAAGCTTACAGATATGGAATAAGGTTTGAAGAAACGAGCATCTCACAGGAAGGAATTGGGGAGCCAGCAACAGCCATTCAGTAATGAAAATAAGGAATTTCCTGATCGGTGTCCTGTTGACTGCAGGGGCGTCAAAGGGTGCGCAGTTCCTGTGGCTGAGCGGTTCTGAGTTTGACCGAATGGGGCAGTCCTATTACTTTTCAACAGTAACTATTCAGAAGAACCTGAAAGGTAAATACGGTGTCCTCGGAAGGATTTGGATAGACCACCTTACTTACCGATTTAACTCAGAGGGTCAGAGGATAACCGCCAGGGCGCCTGGATTTTCGGTTGGTGCGGGTGCAGGTTACTCTGGGAGATCTTTCAGAATATCACTCATAGGGGGTTACGAAAATAGAAGAACGGAAGTAGATCCGGATGTTCCTGGGATAAAGGTAAAGGGGCAGAGGGATGGTTTTATAGCGGTCGGTGAGGTGTTTGTCTCACCTGCAAGAAGGATTCACCTGCAATTTATATCAAGCTACTCAACCTCAACTTCCTATCTATGGGCTATGGCAAGCGCATGGGCTGAATTGCTCTTCAAGGGTTTTAACGCAGGGTTTGAGGTTATTGGACAGGGAAATCCCGATTACCGAGCATATCAGGGAGGTGTAAGAACAGGATTAAGGAGGGGTCCCTTTTCCTCAATTATAAGGGCAGGCTACAAGGACAGCTCCTCTGGAAGAGGAGCGTACGGTGGCCTTGAATTTATGGTTAGTTTTTAGGAGAGTCTGTACTTTTCAAGGAGTTTATAAACAGTTGGTCTGCTGACACCAAGCATGTTTGCCATCCTGCTTACGTTACCACCGGTTATTTTGTAAGCCTTCTCTACAAGTTCTCTCTCAAGCCTATCAACGTGTTCCCTAAGGTTGAATATGCCCTTTCCGCTGAGATCTTTTGAAACTTTGTCTGCATCAATGTCAAGATCATCTATGTCTATATATTTCTTCTCCGTAAGGACGACTGCTTTCCGTATAACGTTTATCATTTCTCTGACGTTGCCCGGCCACTGGTAGTTCCTTATCAGTTCCAGTGCTTCATCGGTGTAGCCCAGTATTTCCTTACCCTGTTCCTTTGAGAATTTTTCAAGGAAGTACTTGGCTAAGATTATGATGTCGTCTCCTCTTTCTCTGAGGGGCGGGAGCTCAATGGTCAGAACCTTGAGTCTATAATAAAGGTCCTCCCTGAATTGTCCCTTTGCGACGAGTTCCTTAAGATTTCTGTTGGTTGCAGCTATGATCCTGACGTTTGCCTGAATCCTTGAGTTGCCACCCAGCCGTTCAAATGAAAGGTCCTCGAGGAACCTGAGGAGTTTTGCCTGGGTTTCAAGGGGTAGTTCTCCGATCTCGTCCAGAAACAGTGTTCCCCCGTCGGCGGTTTCTATCTTTCCCTTCTTTCTCCTGTCTGCGCCTGTAAAGGCACCCTTTTCAAAACCAAATAACTCGGCTTCAAGTAAATCCCTTGGGATCGCTGCGCAGTTAATTGCCACAAAAGGACCGTTGCTTCTCTGGCTCCTTTCATGGATAGCTCTTGCTGTTAGCTCTTTACCTGTTCCTGTCTCACCGAGGATGAGTACAGGGTAATCTGTTGGAGAGTATTTTCTTATGAGTTCAAAGACCTTCTTTATGGCGGGACATGTTCCGACAAACTCTACCCTTTCCTCCTCATGGGTTGTTCTCTTAAACTCTTCGGGAATAGTTCCTGAGAGAAGGTCTCCAAGTTTGATGTGCCTAAGAGCTCTGACCAGGTCTATCCTTGTAAAGTCTAAGGGCATCCTGCACTCTGGGCATATCTCGCTTTCTCTCGTGATCCTGTTTTTGCAGTAAGGACATTTTCCCTTCTCTTTAATTGACTTGGTTACGAAGGACCCAACTATGTCGGCGAGCAGTTCCTCGTTTTCATTGAACAGCACTACCGCCTTTTCACTGTCCTTTCTGTATATCCTTCCTCTGAACACCACATCTCTGCCTTCAAGGGGTATTCTGAGTTCAAGCTTCTCCTTGTTAGCACAGGTAACGCTCTGAGTCAGCTTTATCTTTACACCGAAGAGGGAAATGTCCTCAGTCTGTGTCTTGAGCCATCCTCTCCCGCAGTTAACAAGAGCAACTTCCCGAAAAGGGACACGGGGTGTTAACCTCATCTTATAACCCCCTCCAAAGTTATTGGGCAGTTCCCCATCAAAAAGAATAACACCATTTTACTACAAATGATGTGAAAATTACCCAAATGATTTAAAATACTAACAAAACAAGGCGGGTAGCTCAGTTGGGAGAGCGCCGCCCTTACAAGGCGGAGGTCACGGGTTCAAGTCCCGTCCCGCCTACCAGATTTCAGAATCCACACCCAAAGCTCGAGCCCTGTTCTATTCTTTCTCTCACAAGTCTTGTTAGCTTCTTTAGATTACCAAGGTTTCTCGTTTCATAATTCAGGAAAAGCTTTAGAAAATTGGCCAAAATCGTGTAAAAACCATTTACATGTGTTTGAAGCAGAGTGTTGCAGAATAGCTCGTACCATCTTCCTATGTGATTCTTGAGGAATTCGGTAATTGCAGATTCTGTGATTTGACATCCTTCCTGATTCTTAGAGCTTTTCAAGTGGTACAGTTTCTGATAAAGGAAGGAAAGAAATTCAAGTTCCGCTGAGAGGTGGTCAGGTTCAATTCCTTCTCTGGGCTGAACACCAAAGGCTGTGTAGAAACCAAGAAGGTCTGCCATTTCCATTGCCCTTCTTGCTGATTTATCAAGTTCGTAGGAGGTTTCCCTGATCGGAACAAGAGGATTTCCTTCAAAGAGCTTCAGGTAATCGCCTTTAATATCAGTGATCCTCTCAAGTGAGTTTTTGATCTCCCTCTTGAGACCTCCGACATTTAAAGGGATTCCAAGTTTCTCTGAGCAAGTAGAGAGTTCACCCAGGGATTCATATAGAACTTTTAATGATTCTTTCGATGGGTAGTCAAAGCCAAGGGACAAGAACCTGTATATGAAAGCCTTTTCAATAATTAGGTCTTCCATCTGTTTTACCTCTCAATCCTCAACCTGATCCACTGGTAGCTCAGAACCTTCCTGGCGCCCCTGTGAGCGCTTGAACCTTCCCACACTGCAAAGGTAACGTATGTGTTCTTACCGGGTCCCCAGCCGGGGTTACTCGTGTTTTCAACAACAAAATCCCTTTTTATCACAACGTACCACTTTCCGTTTCTGTAAACACCCTTTCCCTGAGCGGACTGAACGTCCTTCCAGGTGGAAGATCCAAACCCTTCCGCTACTACTTCCCTGACCGGTGTTCTGAAGGTATTCTTTCGGAAGACCTTCTCACCCCCTATATAAGCAAGGGCATACTGATTCTCCCAGTCCCTGGGGTAGATGTAAGGAGGTCTGGCATGTGGGTACCAGTCGTAAGCGTAGTTGGGATGTATTTTGGAAACATCCGAGTATCCATTTTCAATATTTTCCTGCCTGAAGGCTGTCCAGTGCAGTATAAGAACCCTCTTGTCCTTATCTCCCATTGTTACAGGAACTTTGTCAGAGGGAACGTATGGGATTTGTACTGCCACAGCATCCGAAAACTCATTGATCAGGTGAAAGGCGTCCTTGGTTTTGTCTTCCCAGACAAGGAGGAAGGCGATCTCCTTTCCGTTGTGGAGGCTTTTAGCGTTCAGCTTTTTGACAGGGATTTCAATAGCCATCGGCTTTGTAACAGTCTGTCCAGCAAGGGTTACCTCAACAGGCCTTGCCTTATTCCATATTGGGCTTAAGGGGTCAGTTGGTATTTCACCCTTTACTCTAACCGAGACAAGCTCCTGCGAAAGGGAAGTTAACACGGTAATTAACAGAAGCACAAGCCCTGAAGCTACCTTCTGCATGGCTTCACCTCCTTCAGGGTATGTCCTGGCGAACAACGCCGAGTTTCTCATCTTTGTGGGGTCTGATCTGGAAAGGTTCCACAAGGGGCACCCTGACTATCTCCACTCCCTTTTCGTCAAAACCTATAACCTCTCCTGCTGAGAGAGCAAAGGACCTGACGATCCTGTCTGTTGAACCAAAAAGGTGGAGAAGTGCCTGAAGCTCTGGTTCTCTTCCCTCCCTCATTTTTATGTAGGTTTCTACTGCATGTTTTGCCCCCGGTCCGAACATCTGTTTTAGAAAGTCAAGGGGTACATTTATTGGAGGGATGTAGTAAACGTTTGGTTCAAGACCTGTCTGGGGATAGAGAGGCAGGGCCACCTTTTTTATGTGAACAAGAAAGTCAATTGGATTCTTTCTGTCCGCTTTCTCCGGGGGATTGATGAATCCCATCAGCCTGATCTTTCCAATGCATGTAATGACACACTGGGGCTGAAGGCCCTGCTCAACCCTCGGAAAACAGCCAATACATTTCTGGGAAATCCGTGCCACATAGTTGAACATGCTCTTTTTGTAAGGGCACGCTTTAACGCATTCCTGATAGCCCTCGCACCTTTCCGGGTCTATTAGGACTATACCATCTTCCTGCCTTTTGTAGATAGCCTGACGGGGACAGGCAGCAACGCAGGCTGGATAGGTGCAGTGATTGCATATTCTTGGAAGGTAGAACATCCAGATCGGATGGGGGAATTTTTCAAGGACTGTACCAATGTCAACCGGTTCGTTGACCTCATCTTCTCCTATGTTTGGATTGATCCAGTCAAGGTCGTCGGGCATCCATCCTGCAACCTGTTCCGTTTCTGTTCCGTCAAGGACCGTTTTGCCAGCGTACCTGTCGCCTTCCCATTTCTGATTCTCTCCGAGAACCTCCATAAGGTGAACGTCCCAGCCGAGGGGGTAAAAGCCGTTTGGCTTGGTCTCAACGTTGTTCCAGAGCTGGTATTCCTGTCCCCTTCCGGGTGTCCAGGTTGTTTTGCAGGCAACGGTGCAGGTCTGACAGGCTATGCATTTGTTCAGGTCCATCACAACCGCAAACTGCTTCTGGGGCCTCTTATGCTCGTAAGGATAGGGCACCTCACTCTTTATTTGCCAGTTATAAACCTTAGCCATGACACACCCCCTTTATGAAAACTTGACCCAGCGGGCTTTGAGGTACTTGCTGAAAGCCTTTGAGGGCCTGTGGGGCCTTAGGCCTATCTTTACGGGTCTCCAGATTCCCTTTCCATTGAATCCGCCCGGCTCCGCACGGTCAATCTTTGCGTAGGCCTCTCTTGGTGCTCCGATAAGGCAGTGAACAT
Organism: Aquificaceae bacterium; assembly: GCA_027049085.1. Lineage (GTDB taxonomy): Bacteria > Aquificota > Aquificia > Aquificales > Aquificaceae > Hydrogenivirga. Next base: position 11,752 of record JALTVH010000179.1, read on the forward strand.
CTGGTGCGAAGCCTTTACCAATGATCTGACCTGCAAGGTTTTTCCTGACAAGGGTATCCGTCTGGAGAGTCGCCTTATGCCAGCTCCTTGTGACGCTCTGGTGTGAACCGCGCCTGTACATGGACTGATAGCCCGTGTGTGGGTTCTTGGCAAGGCCGTTCTTGTTGACCTTGGTACCGAGAACCGAACCATGAGAGGAGCCGTACATGTTGAACCATATTTTTGCAACTCCCGGTGGTGTGTTGTTTGAGGCTCTGGCTCTTAGCATGAGCCTTGATACTTCGAAGTCTTCCTTCCTCTTCTCCCATCCGACAAAGGGCCTGTCCTGAGGGTCGGGATCAACCCAGACGTAATCTCCGTCCTCAATGCCCATTTTCTTCAGGTCCTGGGGATTGATGTCAATGTAGGCTTCGGAGACAAAGGGCTTCCTCTTATCGTGCCTGTAAACATCGCCGAAGGGACCAAAGAGTAGGGTGGTTATGTCAGTATCTCCCGTCGTTGTGTGGGCTGCGTGTCTGTACTTGGGTGTGTGGACGATGTGTCCTGCCCCGATAGTGGCTCTTAGGGGATGTTTAGTTCTGGGTAGCTTTACTGGTGATACGATGACGTTTCTTGCCTGCCTGTATTCTGTGCTGAGGAGCGCTTCCCTGGCACTGACGCCGTAATCCTTTGGTTCCTTAGGCCTGAGGAGTGGATGCTTCTTTGCTACGATCACATTTGGCTCATAATCAGTTGCGTCAATAGGTTCACGGTACAGTGGCAGATTCTCACCTGCATCAATAAACTCCCTCTCTTCTCTGTAAAACTCAAGCCTTCCGCTCTTTGTGTACCAGGGATGATTTTCCTCGAGCTGATCCATCCCCACATACTTGGGATAGGACCTCGTCAGGATCAGTGAGGGAACGCCCTCCTGAGCCTTTTTGGCTATATCCTCAAGCCTGTATCCCCTGAGGTTTGAGGATGCATCAATGACCCTCTGGACGTAAACCTCCTGCCTCCCCTCAAGGATAAACTTCCAGTAGTCTTTAAACCTCCGGTCTCCTGTGAGCTCTGCAAGCCTCTTTCCAACAAGTGCAAAGGTCTCTGCGTCGTTCCTTGTATCGTAAAGCCTCCTGTGTCCTGTTTTTGGCCAGACGTAAATGAATGGGTTTGTTACAGATCCCGCAATATCCCAGTATTTATTTTCGTTCCAAGCGTCAACGCCAAGAACGATATCCGAGTACTCACAGGTCAGGGACCACCACCACTCGTTGGTGATGATGCACTCAATCTTGGGCAGGGTGTTCATTATGATGTTGTACTTCCACTTGGCGTTTCCAAGAATTGAGTTAGCATCAACAAACCAGCAGAACTTGGTGGGCGTTGGCATGTGGGTTTTCCCTGTAATCATGTATTTGCCCATCTTCTGGGGTTTATCATCGTGAGAGTAATAGTGGGCTGACTCGCCTTTCCAGTATCTCCTCACCTTAGCGGGTTTTTCAGGGTCAAGTACGATGTTGAAGGGATCCTCAAGGAAGTACTGACCCACACCGTTGAAGAGAGCAAGCCTGAAGTTACCAGCGTAGGAGCCAATGTTTCCTGTTGCGTGGCCTATATTGTCGGTCAGAGCTACAATCAGGTACATTGCCCTGTCCTTTAGGTCTCCGTGGAAGTACTGGTTTACTCCCATACCCTGGGCAAGCTTTACGTTCCTTGGATGGCTTGCTATCTCTCTTGCAAGCCTTACAATGGTTCTCGCAGGGACTCCTGTGATCTTCTCTGCCATCTCGGGGGTGTAGTTCTTTTCAAAGAACTCAAGGTAGACCTCAAAGAGGGGTTTGACCTTTATCCTCTTTCCGTCAACGGTCCTGACTCTGAAGGTTCCTCTCAGGGCAGGGTCAATTCCGAGCTTCCAGAAGTCGTCCCCCACGTCGTCCCTTGTTATTACTTTTGGGGACTTAGTTTTCATGTCCCACACGACGAAGTCGTCCATATCCTCATTTCTGATCTTCTCAGGTATGTACTGCTTTTCCTGTTTGTAGAAGGGAGGCAGGCGATCTCCCTTTTTGAAAACCTCGGCTTTCTTTAGAGGCTTTGGTTTGTAGCCCTTTATTATGTCCCTTGCCCTCAGGACCTTTCCATTGTCAAGCCTGACAAGAAGAGGCATATCGGTCCAGGCTTTTACGTACCTCTCCTGATAGAGCTTTTCCTTCATTATCACGTAGGCTATGGAAAGGGCAAGGGCTGTGTCCGTTCCTGTCCTCACCACTATAAGCTCGTCGCAGGCTCTGGCGGTTGGTGAGTAGTCATTGGATATGACTATGACCCTTGAGCCCTTGATCCTCGCTTCGGTGAGCCAGTGACAGTCTGGCATCTTGGTTGTAAAGGGATTCATCCCCCAGAGTATTATCAGCTTTGAGTACTCCCACATGCACAGGTCAAAGTCCGTGTTCTGCTGGCCTGTGACCATGGGGTGACCCGGGGCGAGGTCAGTATGGAAGGAGTAGTTGTCCCATCCCCTTCCGCCGAGTGCCTTGTCGGG
>JALTVH010000180.1 GCA_027049085.1 Aquificaceae bacterium
AGGAGCGTGCTCCTGAGCGCGTGATCAGGAGCTCTTCTTTCCCTCTTTCTTACCAACGAGTTCTATAAGGTCAAGGGGGAAGGGGAAGATAACGGTCTTAGTATTCTGGAGACCGATGGTATGGAGGGTCTCAAGGTACCTGAGCTGTATAGCGATCGGCTCACTCGCAAGGATCTTGGCAGCTTCCAGGAGCTTTTGAGCGGCCTGGAATTCAGCCTCCGCTGAAATGATCTTTGCCCTCCGCTCCCTCTCAGCCTCTGCCTGACGGGCAATTGCCTTCCTGAGGTCGTCGGGCAGGTCTATCTTCTTCAGCTCAACGGCGGTAACCTTTACACCCCAGGGATCCGTTTGCCTGTCAATGATCTCCTGAAGCTTAATATTTATCTTTTCCCGATGGGAAAGAAGCTCATCAAGCTCCGCCTCACCGCAAACGCTCCTGAGGGTCGTTTGGGCTATCTGGGAAGTGGCGTAGAGATAATCCTCAACCTCAACTATAGCCTTGGAAGGATCAACCACACGGAAGTAAACAACAGCATCAACCTGAACCGACACGTTGTCTTTGGTAATGATGTCCTGGGTTGGCACGTCAAGAGTAACAGTCCTTAGAGAAACCCTTACGATACGATCAATAATAGGGATAATAAAGATCAATCCCGGTCCTTTAAAGCCGATCATTCGTCCGAGCCTGAAGACAACAGCCCTCTCATACTCAGGAATGATTTTGATAGCAGCAAACAGAAATATAAGACCGAGTATTATGAGAACAATTATTGGTGAGAAAACCATAGTCAGACCTCCGATATACTTAAAAAGGTTGCCGCCCATTACAGCAGCAAGAAACACAGCCACAAAGATCAGAAAAGGTAAAGCCTCAAGAAATCCACGCATCGCCCACCTCACGTCCTGTACTCTGCATTTATCCTGATGTAATCATAACCCAGATCGGAAGAGTAACAGGTCCACATGTGTCTGCCCTCACCAAGATCTATCACGATCCTTATCTCCCTGCTCTTTTCAATATACTCCTTCGCCCTATCCTCGTTGAAGTATATCTTTCCGCCATTGTAAAGGAGAATATTCCCAAGGTAGATCCTGAGAACAGATGGATCTATAACGTACTCTGTACTCCCCAGCGCCGATGCTATCCTTCCCCAGTTGGGATCTCGCCCGAAAACCGCAGTTTTGACAAGAAGGGAGTTGGCAACCTTTTTGGCAAGGGTCTTTGCCTTCTTCTCTGTCTTTGCCTTGAGCACCGTTATGGCTATTACCTTTGTTGCTCCTTCACCATCTTTAACGATCTTCTTGGCAAGGGTAAGACTGACCTCTTCTACACCCCTTTCAAGGGTCTGCTTTTCTGCAACGATCTCACCAAGGGAGACAAGGGCAAAGCTGTCGTTGGTGCTCGTGCAACCATCAACGGTAATTGAGTTAAAAGTCTTTTCATTGACCCTCCGATGAAGGTCCTCAAGCTCTGGTTTGTCAACCTTCGCGTTTGTGAAGACAAAGGCAAGCATCGTACCCATATTGGGTTCTATCATTCCCGCGCCCTTTGCAAAGCCGTAAACCTCAAGGTTTCCCCCTGACCACCTGTCAACCTTGGGAAACCTGTCCGTAGTTGAGATGACCCAGGATGCAAGCTCAAGGTTTAGGGGATCCAGAAAGGAGCAGGCCTCCTCTATACCGGCAATAACCTTCTCTATAGGCAGGAACTCGCCTATGATCCCCGTTGAAAATACCAGCACCTCCTCCTTTTTTATACCGAGGTTTTGAGCACAGGCCTGAGCCATAAGCTCAGCGTGTTCATAACCGACTTCCCCTGTTCCGCAGTTGGCGTTACCGCTGTTGATCAGCAGAGCTTTGATATTTTTACCCTTTGCCAGAGTTTCCTGAGAGTAAATTACAGAGGCAGATTTAAAGCTGTTGCGGGTGAATAAAAAGGAGCTTACAGACCTGTCTGGCAATCTGAGAACAAGAATATCAGGATCACCGGATTCTTTGAGGCCTGCACGCCCCACCCCCATCAAAACGCCGGGCATGCAGGGTCATTCCTCCTTCAGCTTGATAACTATGAACTCCACCCTCCTGTTTGTGAGCCTGCCAATGGAGTTCTCATTTGAGGCTATAAAACGTTCCTTACCAAATCCAACGATCTCTATCTTATCCTCAGGAATTCCATGTTTCACGAGATAGTTCTTAACGGTCTTTGCTCTCTTCTGCGCAAGTTTTACGTTGTACTCTTTGGAACCAATTATATCGGTAAAACCTTCTATCCTCACCTTAACGTATTCGTTTTCTTTAAGGGTTTTGACCACCTCATTCAGTATTGGTATGTACTCACGCCTTATGTTGTACCTGTCAAAATCAAAGTGAATCCTTGCGGTTATCTTCAAGGGTTCTTCAATGAGCTGGGGTTCCCTCTCGGCCTCTTCTTCTCCTATATCAACCCTCACTTCCTGTTCTTCAGGTTTTTCCTCAACCTGATCAGCTTCTACAACTTCCTCTTTCCTTACCTCTTCTTCTTCACTGGGCTTGCGTGCTGTTATCTTTTTGCCTGTATAACACTCCAGCTCATTGCTCATAGCCACGCGGAGCTTGCTTTCCGCAACCTTACTCTCGGTGTTTACCTCGTTATAAAACCTGAGCAGTAGAGCGGTATTCGGTTCTTCCTTCCTGAACTCGTACACAAGGGCATCGTAAAAGGCCTCAGCCCTTCCCAGTTCAGCGGGTGCACACTTAAGACCTTTGTTTCCCCTTATGAAATCAAGCTTGGTCTTTATTTCCTTCAGGTTAATAACTTCAAAGGTCATACCCTCTTTTTTTTCAACCTTGGGCAGGTCATCTATTGGTGTCAGTTCTTCTTCCTCAACGAAGGAAGCCGTAATAGCTTTTGATGCAGCATTCATAGTTCTTATTGCAAAGACCTTTGAACCAACATCGTCTGCCTCAGAAGCAAGAATAGAGGATATTTCCCGGTACCCTCTTGATTTATTGTAGAGATAAGGTGCCTTCTCTTTTGCACCCGCCTTGTAAGCTTTAACGACAGCCCTTCCTGCCTCGTCTATTCCCTGGGTTACTCTGAAGGAAGTTACAAGGAACCCCATAAAAAAGACCAGCACAAGAAAACCCATCTTTTTCATTTCTGTCCCTCCCTTCATCATTATAGTATAACGGATTTACACTATTTCAATTTAATTCAGCACCTTATAACCTCTTTTGTATACTTTCTCAGGGGAGTCGTGACACACCTGTTAACCTCTTCTTTTGCTTTCTTTGAACTACCGTACTCCTTTCTCAGCTCCCTCCTGTAAACGTCAAAGAATTCCTCAAAAAGGTCTCTGCCAAGCACCGCTTCTGCATAAATCTTTCCATTTTCCTCGCTCAGGATGACCGCAGGGAGGGGATCCTTAGCGGGTCCCTCAATTACCTTTCCGCCTTTTGCAGGATCGAAGGCAGACATGTGGGCACAGCACTGGATAACCCTGTCTCTTTCTAACAAAGAAGATTTCTTTCCAGGCGGATGGTAACTGATGAGGGTTCTCTCTCTTGTTGGGTAGCTCAGCTGATGAGTACAGATGGCAACGAAGGCAACTATGCTCCTTCCTGGTCCGATCCCTCCTTTCCAGATATATTCTTTCCCATCCTCAAGGCGCAACTTTGCTCCTTTTAGTTTCTGCTGTGTATTCACAAGGAGGCACGGCGTTGCCCTGAACGGATAGAAAAATAGGTACTCTTCTTCAGGTTTAATCTCTTTAGCCTTCACAGGCCTCCCATCTTCCCAGACAAGGTGGGCTCTTTTGTACCTCTTAAGGGGCTGACCGCTGTAAGCGAAAACAAAAGAAGGAAACAGGAGAGAGCAAGCGGAAAGGGAAGCACAGCCCTTTAGAAACTCCCTCCTTCTCATACTGTAAGTTTAACTGAACATGTCCCTGTAAAGTGCTTTAGCCCACTCAAAGGTTGCAGTTGCGAGGGCTTTGCTTCTTTTATTATCAACATTAACCTTTTTCTTCTTTGGTGCCTTTTTCTTCAGGTCTATGTCGTAAAGAACGTTAATAACAATTGCCTCTTTAGGATCGCCATTTACCATTGAGTAACACGTGTTTGTGGGAGCCCTCACTGCAGAGTAAGGATCTTTTCCAGAAATAATCGCTACAAGGGCATTTACAAGCATGTTCTGGGAGTGGTTGTGGGCCATGTCTCCACTCTTGGGAAAGCCTTTTACTGATGCAGAATCACCAGCTACAAACACCCTCGGGTCTTTTTTAGACTGAAGGGTAAGGGGATCAACATCACACCACCCCGTTTTGGGATTAACAAGCCCTGTAAGCCATACGAGGTCGCCCGCCTGATGGGGTGGGTTGAGGTTCCCGTCATCAAAGCGGAAATCTCCCGCTGTTGTCTTGATGACCTTCTTTATTGGATCAACCTCCTTTATTCTTGCATTCGGCACATACTCAATAAGTCCCTTATAAAGCTGTTCATAGGCAGACTTAAAACCTTTGCCCTTTGGCTTTATCTCCTTTTTGGGGTCAAGAATAATGAGCTTTCCCCTAACGCCATTCTTTTTGAAGACGCGGGCTATCATTGCCGCTCTCTCATAGGGTGCGGGGGGACACCTGTGGGGCGGTGGTGGCACAACGAGAACAAAGGTTCCCTCTTCAAAATTCTCAATTTTCCTCTTTAGAGCAACATGCTCTGCACCGGGTATAAAGGCTGACGGGAAACTTGTGGCACATATCCTTGCCATTTCCCTGTCCTTACCAAACCACGCCTCGTAGTTGTATCTGATCCCTGGTGCAAGAACGATATAATCGTAATCTACGTATCCCTGATTGGTATAGACCCTCCTCTTGTGCCTGTTAATTTCTGTGACCGTTGCATTGACAAAGGTATATCCATACTTTGATGCCGGCGTCTGAAAGTCATGCATTAGAAAATCCATCTCAACGAGTCCACCGAGCCACACATTGCTTACCGGACAGGACATGAAGATCTTTCTCTTTTCAATTAGGACAACTTCCACCCTGTCCCTCAGCTTCTTCTTGAGGTGCTTGGCTGTGGTTACACCTGCCCAGCCCCCACCAACAATTACCACCCTGGGCTTCTTTGAAGGGGGTAGCATCCTACTTTTATGGTGCATGGGCATCATTCCAAAGGTGATTGAAGGTCCAAGGGCTGATGCGACAATGAGGCTCCCTGCTCCTGCCTTGATAAGTTCCCTCCTGGTTGTAATCATCCTTAACACCTCCCTGTTGATTTTCAATGCCCTTGTTATATTCTGGGATGATTTTAACCGATCGGATAGTTGAATTTCTTATTGGAATTAAAATAGGACTTATGGAAAACTTCATTCTTGACACAAGTGTTTTCACCAACCCTGATATTTACACTACCTTTGGTGAGAGAGACCAGCTCGGAGCTGTTGAAAACTTCATCCACCTTGCGATCCACTCTGGAGCGAACTTCTATATGCCCTCTTCAGCATACGAAGAGATGCAGAAAATGGTTGAGCTCGGACCACTGTCTTCCGAGTTTGAGATGGTGGTAAGGATAAGGTCCCCCAGAAAGCACTCAATAATGATCCCAAGCGATATCCTCTACGAGCTCATTGAAGAGATCAGGCACAGGATTAATAAGGGACTAAGGATAGCTGAAGAGCATGCAAAGGAGGCGGGAAAATTATCCGACCAGGACCTTGGAAAGGTAATCAACAGGCTGAGGGAAAAATACAGGGAAGCTCTGCGTCAGGGTATCATTGACAGCAAGGAAGACGTTGACGTCCTTCTCCTTGCCTATGAGCTTGACGGGACCGTCGTTACAGGAGATGAAGGACTCAGAAAATGGGCAGACAAGGTTGGTATTAAGATAATAGACCCGAGAAATTTCAGGGGAATTCTGGAGAACCTAATCAAACACAAGTCCTCCGCTTAGGAGGTGTCCTAAAAGTCCAGTCATGTTAAGAAAAACCTTTTCAAATACAAGAACGTAGTAACCGTCCTCTTCGTATAGATCCTTATGAATAACCTGAATGTGCCTTGAGGTTCTCTTGAGAAGTTCTATTTGAGCAAGAGCCATTTCACGAGAGCGGAATCTGCACCTGAATTCCCTGGAGACTTTACCCTCCTTTTTAAACTGCTCTATCGCAGAGAAAAGCCCGTCAATGAAGGCTCTCCCGAGCTCTTCATACAGGTGGCGTGTCCTTTCAATCCCTTCCTCTTCCATAAAGAGAACGATCCTCATGATCCTGTTGGTGTAGTACTCAGCAGGGAGCTGGAGCATGTTTGAGGCTGTTATCTTTATGTCCGAAAGGTTAGCGCTCTCCGTTATGTACTTTGCCCTTTTGCCCTCGGGGAGATCTTCTTTAAGAACTATCCCCTCCCTTCCCTCTCTATCAAGCTTCAGCATCAGGTCTTTTAAAGTTTGGACGTCCTTATTTTCAAAAAGGCCAAAAACCTCAACAGCGGGGAGAGAATACCTTTCTATAAGCTGAGTTTTCTCCCTGTGGCTCAAGAACTCACCGCTTCCCTTTCTCATTATGTCAAAAACAAAGAAACTAATATCAGAGCTTATGTAGGGTGGTGACTCCTCAATATAAGGGTTTTCGGGTCCTGCAACCTCGCAGCAGAGAACGAAGTCAGGATTTTCCTCAAAAAAGGTAAGGTCTATAAAGTCTTTCAGCCTGTCGGTACTGAAAGGGCATATGTATCCACCGCGCGATAGGGCTATAACCCCTTCCCCGCTTCTGAATACACGGACGTTAAAACCATCAACCTTCTCCTCAACCCAGAAAGGTGCTTTGAACTGGTCAGAGATCCCACGCTCCAGCATAAAGATCCTGCCGATATGGGGATAGCCAAAAACCTCCCCGTCAGGGAACAGGGCGGTTCCCCTGGGGATGTTTTCAAAGTCGTCGGAGAACCTGAGGTACTCGTAGCCCAGGAACTCCTCCCTTCGTGCCTTCTTCTTTCTTACCGCTTCTCTGACCGCACCAGGGTCAATCACTTATCAGAGAATACCACAGCATGAGTCCATCGTGGCTACCGAGGATGTCCTCTGAAGCCCTCTCGGGGTGAGGCATCATCCCAAAGACGTTTCCCTCTCTGTTCACTACCCCAGCAATATTGGAAACGGAACCGTTTGGGTTGGCACTCTCAGTTACCTCACCCTCTTCTGTGCAGTACCTGAATATTATCTGACCCCTTTCCTCCATCCTTTTAAGTTCATCTTCAGGAACGTAATACCTTCCATCGTGGTGGGCTATGGGTATCCTGAGCAACTCACCCTTCTCAAGCTTCCTTGTGAGTCGTGTTCTTTCATTCTCAACTCTAAGATAGACCTGGTCACAGATGAACCTCATGCTCAGGTTAGGCAGGAGAGCACCAGGAAGGAGACCAAGCTCTGTTAGGATCTGGAAGCCGTTGCAGATCCCGAGGACTATACCTCCCTTCTGGGCAAAGTCGTAAAGGGACTGGGCAAGGGGCGTCTTGCTCGCCAGGGCACCGGGGCGCAGGTAATCCCCAAAGGAAAAGCCACCCGGAACGATGACCACATCATATCCAGATAGATTCCTTTCCTCATGGAAGATGAGGCTAACCTCCCTTTCGAGTACGTCTCTTATCACGTAGTAGGTGTCATAATCACAGTTTGAACCTGGAAAAACACAGACGCCAAATTTCATTAGAGCTCCTCAATCTGGTAGTCCTCAATAAGAGGATTGATTATGAATTTCTGCACAAGCTTGTGTACATCTTCACTGTCGGGGACCTCAAGCTCAAGGAGCTTTCCTACCCTGACCTCACCGACTTCATGACCTCTGTCTCTCAGGAGTTCCTGGACCGCCCTGCCCTGGGGGTCAAGGAGTCCCTTCTTGGGCGTTATCAGAACCCTCACTTTCTTCATCCTTCTCTCCTTCAGACTTGACCACAACCCTCACTATCCTGTCCTCACCCAGATCCCACCTGGAGCGGGCAAGCTTTGACCGGGTACCGAGGTATATCTCATCTGCACTGAAGCTGTCATAAAAGAGGTTACCCCCTTCGGTGCTCACCATCACCTCAAGTTTCTCTCCCATGGGAATGAGGTCCACAAGGCTCTCCCTTGCAGAACCAAGGACCCTCGTTCCCTTAACCCCCCTGTTTCTGACAGGTATCTCATTCTGATAGATCCTCTTAACACGCCCTTCGGGCGTAACTACAAGTATGAAAGGCTCACCTTTTATTATCCTTGTGCCAACAACCGCATCGCCTTCCTCAAGCTTAATTCCCTGAAGGCCCTTTGTCCCTGGCGTTGCGGGAGGTATCTCCCTGATGCTGAAACGGGCGACCTTGCCCGTATTGGTGAAGATGAGGATGTCGGACTCGTCCACCGACTGGGCTATGCCAACCACCTCGTCATCATCCGCCAGCTTGATTATCTTCATTCCCTGGGAACGGTACTCAAACTCAACAAGTGGTATTTTCTTGAGATTTCCCTGCTTTGTTGCAAGGAGAAGGCGGTCTGCAAACTGTTCCCTTATAAAGGCACCTATTATCCTCTCTCCGGGCTCCCTGAAGCTGACCTTACTTCCCTGAAGTGCCTGGGAACCTGCTATCCAGTAAACCCTCCCCCTGTTTGAAACAAGGAAGAGACCCTCGGTGAAGGGAACGTCCAGAACGTTCACCACGGGGGATTCACCCATCGGCAGGTCCTCAAGGGGAACAACCCTCCCGTTTTCAAGGACCGCAACCTCAAGGGATCCTTCCTCAAGCTCCCCCTCAAGCCCTTCAATGAAGGTACGCCTCGGGTCCCTGTACTTTTTGATGAGCGTTTCTGTCTCCTCTTTGAAGATCTTTATCCTTTCCTCCTCACTTCCAATGACCTTACGGTAATACGCTATCTTTTGAGTTAGGTCCTCCTCTTCCTTCTGAAGCTTTTCCCTCTCAAGGGATGTGAGCCTCTGGAGCCTCATGTCCAGTACCGCCTGAGCCTGCTTTTCTGTCAGAGAAAAGCGGTTCATCAGGAACTGGCGAGCCTCTGCAACGTCCCTTGAACGCCTGATTCCTTCAATTACCTCGTCTAAATTGGCAAGGGCTATAAGCAGTCCCTGAACTATGTGCAGCCTTTCCTCCGCCTTCCTGAGGTAATACTTTGTCCTACGGAGTATTACATTTAGCCGGTGCCTGATGAACTCCCTTAAAAGGTCCTTTATCCCGCAGAGCTTAGGCTCTCCGTCAACCAGAACCACAAGGTTGACCGGGAATCCACGCCTGAGCTGAGTGTATTTGAAGAGCTTCTTGAGAACCTTCTCGCCCTTTGCCTCCCTTTTGAGCTCTATGACGATCCTGATCCCCTCCTTGTCCGACTCGTCCCTGATATCGGAGATCTCCTTGAGTCTCCCGCTTCTCACATTGTCCGCAATCTTTTTTATAAGCTCAGACTTATTGACCTGATATGGAATTTCGGTAACTATTATCTGTTCTCTTCCACCCTGAACCTTCTCAACGTGGGCTTTTGCCTTGACCTGAACTATCCCTCTTCCAGTTTCATATATATCTTTTAAATCCTTGACGTTTTCTATTATTCCACCCGTTGGAAAGTCGGGACCCTTGATTACTTCGAGGATCTCTTCGGTTGTCATCTGGGGATTGTCCGCCAGCTTGATAAGGGCTGATCCAACTTCCTTGAGATTGTGAGGCGGGATAGAAGTTGCAAGGCCTACCGCAATCCCAGCGGTTCCGTTGCAGAGGAGATTGGGAAACTTGGAAGGAAGGACAGTAGGTTCCATCAATGACTCATCAAAGTTGGGAACAAAGTCAACAGTCTCCTTATCAATGTCCTCAAGCATCTCCATTGCGATCTTGGAGAGCTTGGCTTCAGTGTACCTCATTTGGGCTGGAGGGTCGCCGTCAACGGAACCGTAGTTTCCCTGACCGATGATAAGGATATACCTCATTGAGAAGTCCTGAGCCATCCTCACCAGAGCATCGTAAACCGCCTGATCACCGTGGGGATGAAACTTACCCAGAACCTCACCAACTACCCTCGCACTCTTCTTAAAGGGCTTGTCGGGGGTGAGGCCCATCTCGTACATGGAGAAAAGGATCCTCCTCTGAACGGGCTTAAGTCCATCCCGAACGTCGGGAATTGCCCTCCCGACTATGACGGACATGGCGTAATCAATGTAAGACTGTTTAACTTCCTCTTCTATCGGGACTTCAAGGACTTCCATTATGAGAATTATAGCTAAAATCTTACCTGTAATGCTCAGGCGCTATCTCCTGATCCCCGCAACAATAGGCGTTCTGACAGGTGTGTTTGCAATTCTTTTTGTTTTTACTTTAGATCTGATCACAGGTATAGTTCTTGAAAAGATTGTGGGCTACATCCAGCCTCTCCCTGCGGGAGAAGGCACAAGGGAGTTCTCAGACAAGCCTGAAAGGTTTTACCTTTTGCCTCTTACAGTTGCTGTGGGTGGATTTATCTCCGGTATCCTCACACACTTCCTCTCCCCAGAGTCGGCGGGAGTTGGAACGGACTCAGCCATCAGAGCCTATCACAGGAAAGAAAGGCTGTCAATTAAGTCCTCTCTTGTCAAATTACTTACTTCCGCAGTCACCATAGGGACAGGTGGAACCTCAGGGAGAGAGGGTCCAATCGCCCTGATAGGCGCCGGTGTGGGAAGCACAGTAGGTAATCTGTTCAGACTCGGTGAGAAGGACAGGCGCACTGCTCTTGCTGTGGGCCTTGGTGCAGGAATCGCCGCAATCTTTAAGGCACCCCTTGCAGGGGCCATCATAAGCGCGGAGGTCTTCTTTAAAAGAGACTTTGAAGTAGAGGCTATGATCCCAAGCTTTGTTGCCTCCGTGGTTTCCTACAGCGTCTTCTGTATGGTATTCGGCTTTCAGCCCATCTTCAGCTCAGAGGTTCTCTCCCTCAGCGAGAGCGGATACCTGAGTCTCTTAGCCTATGCAGGACTCGGTCTTTTCTGCGCACTGGTTGTGAGATTATTCACTCTGACCTTTTTCAGAGTAAAGAGTTACTTTGATCTTCTGAAGGTCCATTCCGTTCTCAAGCCTGCCATCGGCGGTTTACTGGCAGGGATCGTCGGGGCTGTGGCGGTCCCTGCAATAGGAAACGGCTATGGATGGATTCAGCTTATCCTGAGCGGTGAAAGAACGGACCTCTTTCTCATAGTGTCAGGACTGATAGGCGTTGCCATAGGTGTTTCACTTACCCTCGGCTCTGGAATGTCCGGTGGTGTATTTGGTCCCTCTGTCCTCATCGGTGGATTTACAGGTGCACTTTTTGCAAAGGTTGTAAATGATCTAACAGGGGCAGACCTGCATGTTCCTTCCTTCACAATAGTTGGAATGGTCTCTGTATTTGCAGGCGCAGCAAAGGCTCCCCTTTCAACCCTTATACTGATCGCCGAGATGACAGGTGGTTACGATCTCCTTGTTCCAGCAATGATCTCCGTGTTTATCAGCTATTTTCTGAGTGGTGAGAGGAGTATATTTCCCTCTCAGGTTCCTACAAGAGTTGATTCCCCTGCCCACATTGAGGAGTGGGGCATCCTTTCCCTTGAAAAGGAAAAGGTCAGAGACCACATGAAGGTGCCGATCTCCGTTGTTCCTGAGACACCTGTAGAAGAGGTGCTCCGGATAATAAGCGGTGAGCTGATCGGAGGAGTACCCGTGGTTAGCGGCGCCCGTGTTATCGGAATAGTCACCAAGAGCGACATAATGGCTCTGAACCCTGCTCTCAGGAAAGAAAGAAAGGCAGGCGAGATAATGACACCAAACCCCATAGTAGCAGTGCCTGAAGACACACTTGCTGACTGTCTGAGAGTGATGATAGGAGCAGGTGTGGGGCGACTGCCAGTCGTTGAAGACAGAGAATCAATGAGACTTGTTGGCATAATCACGAGGGCAGATATAGGCAAAGCTATCAGAAGGTCAAGATTCTGAAGGGAACAGCCTCACCACAATGTGGCCGTCTTCAATCTTTGCCTGCCCGGGTTCGCAGTCCCTTATTTTTCTCGGAAGCATTATGTGGCTCTTGAAATTTCCGACCCTCACAACCAGAGAGTCCTCTCCCTTTATTAAGGAAACTTTCTCTTTTGTCACAAAAGGTGCCCTGATCCTTACAACGTAGTGGTCGTTCTCACTGATAATCTCATAGGGCTTTTCTCTGTGAAAAACCTCATATGGGTCTCTATTCCCGTAAACAAGTCTTGAGAGATCTTCAAGCCTCTTCAGGCCAACAACCTCACCCTCAAGAAGGGGAACCTCAAAAATGGGGACTGGCTGAAAATAGGACCTGATCTCCTCAAGGTACCTTTTCTGCACCTCCTTCCACTTTTTGAGAAATTCGCAGTCCTCGGGCACATCGCCCATCACCCTGTTGATGATCACAGCATCAACGTTCATGCCAAAGAGGTTGAAGTACATGAAGGCCCTCTGACTCTCCCTTACCACCATCTTTTCTGGATTGGTCACAAGCCTGACCGTTGTGGTTTCAGGATCAAGGAGAACCTCGTCCACACCCTTTAACTTCTCGTAAAAGTTCTCAAGAGCCTTGAAGTAGCTGTCGTCAGGTAGAGGAATATCCGCAAGCCTACCCGCAACAGGCCTTGCAACCTTCATAATCAGCCTTTCCGTTTTAAAGACCTTCTTCATGTACCACTTCAGGACAACGGGCATGGAAACAAAGCGCAGCGACTCACCCGTGGGCGGGAGGTCAAGGACAAGGACATCGTACTGACCTTCTTTATAGTACTTATTTATATATAAAAGACTCGTTACCTCTTCCATCCCCGGAAGGATAGCCAGCTCCTCAGAGAGGATCTCATCAAGGCCTGTGGTGCTGAAAAGGAGTTCAAGGAACCTGTAAACGTCGCCCCAGTAACGGTCAATGTCCTCCTGAACGTCTATCTCCTGAATGTGAAGGTTATCAGCAACCTTTATAGGAAGTCCCTTTGCAGAAAACCTCTCTTCCTCTGTCAGGTCAAAGGCATCGGCAAGGGAGTGAGCGGGATCGAGGGAAACCACAATCGTCCTGTATCCGAGTTGTGATAGCCTGAGGGCTGTGGAGGCGGAGACAGTTGTCTTTCCTACACCACCTTTGCCCGAGAAGAGGATGATCCTCATGGTCATATTATAATTTCAATGGGGTAGAGGGAAATTGAAAATTATTATCAAATTATTATATAATTATATTGCAATTAACTTAAATTTAGGAGGTGGTGGACATGAAAAAGGCAAAGCTAACCGCGGTAGTCGCTCTCCTAACTGCAACCTCGGCTCTCGCCAGTGATGACAGAAAGCTCCTTGAGGAGGCAAGAAAGTACTTCCAGCCCCTTCCCGAAGTAGCGGAGAGCAAGAAAAATCCCGTAACCCCCGCCAAGGTACTTCTTGGGAAGATGCTTTACTACGAGCCGAGGCTTTCCAAAAGCGGACTCATTTCCTGTAACACATGCCACAACCTTGCTACCTACGGCGTTGACAACCTTCCCACTTCCGTCGGCCACCGCTGGCAGATCGGACCGAGAAACGCACCCACAACGCTGAACGCAGCCCTCCACACAAAGCAGTTCTGGGACGGAAGAGCAAAGGACGTTGAGGAACAGGCAAAGGGACCGATCCTCAACCCCATTGAGATGGCAATGGACTCGCCCCAGGAAGTCATCAAAAGGCTCAAGTCAATTCCCGAATACGTCAGGCTCTTCAAGAAAGCCTTCCCAAGGTCAAAGGATCCAGTGAATTACGACAACGTCGGAAAGGCAATCGCCGCCTTTGAAAGGACGCTTATGACACCCTCAAGGTTTGACAGATTTCTAAAGGGCGACCTCAAAGCCCTCACAAAGAAGGAAAAGGAAGGACTCAGAACCTTCATCAGAGTCGGCTGCGCAAGCTGTCACAACGGTCCAGCTCTCGGCGGAAAGATGTTCACGAAGTTCGGAATCGTCAAAGCCTACTGGGAAGCAACCAGAGATTACGTTACCCTTGACAAACCCACCATGCCCATGGACGTTGGCAGATTCGCGGTGACCCACAAGGAAGAGGACCTCTATGTTTTCAAGGTCCCGTCCCTCAGAAATATCACAAGAACCTACCCCTACTTCCACGATGGATCCGTCTGGAATCTGGAAGACGCCATTCAGGTTATGGCAAAGGTCCAGCTCGGCAAACAGCTCTCAAAGAAAGAGGTCTCAAGCATCATGGCATTCCTCAAAGCCCTTGAAGGCAAGATACCAGAGGATGCTCTCAAAGTGCCTGTTCTTCCCCCCTCAG
>JALTVH010000181.1 GCA_027049085.1 Aquificaceae bacterium
GCCAAGCCTCTGGAAGAGATGAATAGGGTTCCCCACCACCTCATTGACGTCTTTGAGCCGGGGGAGAGGGTTGATGCCAAGGTTTATGAGAGGCTTGCAATGGAAAAGATAGAAGAGATTTCCTCTCAGGGAAAGGTTCCCCTCCTTGTCGGGGGGAGCTACCTTTACATTCAGGCAGTTTTGCTCGGAATAGAGGAGACACCTCCCCCCGACTGGGTTCTCAGGAAGAGGCTCTACAGGATTGCGGAGACAAAAGGCGGGGAATTCCTATACAGAAAGCTGATGGCTGTTGATCCCCTTTACGCGAAGAAGATCCATTCCCATGACCTTCGCCGGGTAGTCCGTGCCCTTGAGGTTTTTCTTCTCACGGGTAAAAGGTTTTCTGACTTCCACAGGTGGTCGGAGCCAAGATACAGATACACAGGCTTTTATCTCAAAAGGGACTGGGAAAGCCTTTCGGCAAGGATTGAGGAGAGGATAAAGAAAATGGTCAGAGAAGGCCTCCTTGAGGAGGTCAGAAGGCTCTACGAGAAGGGTCTTGAGGGTTTCCTCACCTCCTCCCAGGCGATAGGCTACAAAGAGATGATTCCCTTTATAAAGGACCAGAAGCCTCTTGAGGAGTGCCTTGAGGAGGTTATCAGGAACACAAAGGAATATGCGAAGCGTCAGATAAGGTGGTTCAGAAGGCAGGGCTGGATAGAGATAGACCTTGACAGGCTCACAGGCGAGCAGGCTATTGAAGAGGTGGTCAGAGTTCTTGAGGGGAATCAAAGTCCCTGATCCTGATAAGGACGCCTTCCCTTCCCTTTTCCACCTTCTTGACGGTCCTCACCTCATAAATGAGGTTGTCGTTCTTAAGGACACCCGCCCTTTCAAGGAGGTCCCAGAGGCTTTTGAGCATGTTGTCAATGTCTCTCTTGCGGTGGTTGGGAAGGATCAGGGTGATGTCTATAGAGATCCGCCTGTCTATGGGATCACCGTTCCACTGGTTTTTAAGTTCCCACATGGCTCTGGTCTGCCAGTTTTTTACTCTAGGGGGGATGAATACCGCGCCGTTTTTTCGCCTCACATAGCGGTTTGTCTTGGGAACCGGGATCTGGCTAAGCCTTAGCTCTATCATCGGTTCTCTTGACTATCAGATAAACGATGGCGCCGAAGGTGAAAAAGAGAGATACCGTCCCGAGGATCACCGAGTAGAGGTGGTATTTGGAAAATTCAGGCGAGCCTGTTGCCTTTAGATCGCCGATGGTTGGGAGGATGTAAAAGAACTCAAGGGAAAGCACTATGAGGTTTACAGCAAGGAGCGTCAGGAGAAACTTTCCCAGCCTTGAAGAGAGCGCCATGAGAAAAACCGCACCTACCGAACCAAGGCCTATTCCAAAATAAAGCGGAAATATCCTCTCCACCACCGCGCCAGCGGTGGTCTTTTCAAGAACCTTAAAGAGAACGGGCGTTACGGCAAAGCTGAAGAAGGCACCGAGGCCAAAGTAAAAGGAAAGGAGAAAGATCATTATTCTTATCAAGAGACCGCCTCCTCAGGCTTTCTTTTCTTGGCTATGAACACCAGCAGGGTCAGGAACAGGAAGAGGGCTATCAGGTAGAAGCGTGTAACCCAGACCGTCCAGTGGGTTTCGCTGAGAATTGAGGGGATGTAGGACTTTGCCCATGTGACCAGAAGGACAATCAGGAAGAGGGGTGTAATATATCGCATTACATAGTAATACACTCTCGGAACTCTGATGATCCCTCCTCGGTTGATCTCTTCCCAGGCTCTTTCCCCGCCGAAGATCCACATGAAGATAACCATTTCAAGAAGACCGAAGAAAACAACGCCTATGGTTCCAGCCCAGAAGTCCATCTCATCAAGGGAACGGTTGAGAAATATTACGAGGTGAGCGCTGAAGAAAACGATTCCTGATGTTATCAGAACAGAGCTTTTTCTTGAGAGTCCGAGCTCGTCCTCAAAGAAGGCAATGAGGGGCTGCATCAGAGCAAGGGAGGAGGTGAGACCTGCAAAGAAGAGGAGGAAGAACCACATGAAACCGAGAAAGTGACCGCCCTCCATGGTGGAAAAGATGGCGGGCAGGCTTATAAAGCCAAGGCTGAAGGCTCCCGACTGGGCTATCGCCACCGCATTGGCGACGCCGAAGAAGGCAACCGCTGCGGGAATTGCCAGGGAACCGCCAAGAACCACTTCGGCGGTTTCATTGAGCGTTGATGCGGTTAGTCCGCTGAGGGTAATGTCCTGGTTCTTTTTTATGTAACTTGCGTAGGTAATAATTGCGCCAAAGCCGAGGCTCAGGGTAAAGAAGATCTGTCCGGAGGCGGCTATCCAGACTTTGGGGTCTGTTAGAGCGGAAAAGTCAGGCTTCCATAGAAAGTTCAGTCCCTCAATGGCAGATCCCTGAGGTGTTTCAAGGAGAAAGACCTTCACTACAAGGGCAACCGCAAGTATGAATAGAGTCGGCATCGCTATCTTTGCGAAGGCTTCAATCCCTTTTGAAACACCTCGCAGGAGGATGAATATGTTTATCCCCATGGTCAGAAGGAAGACCGCGTAGGCGTAAAGGGATGGGCGTATCAGGTCTTCTCCTATTCCTTTGTAGCCGTTAAGCATTTCCTCAAAGGGTTTCAGAGCCTGATCCACGCTGTGGGGGACCACCTCAATCTGGGGCGCAAGCCCGAGGAGGAACTTTATTGCATAGCCGAGGGTCCAGGACTCAATGTAGATGTAGTAAATTATGACGACAAGGGGTATCCACAGCCCAAAGACGCCTATAAGCCTTGAGAAGTTGTTGTTCCACAAGAGTCCGAAGATTGCGGGTGTGGTGCCGTGGCCCTTGGAACCGCCGTAGCGTCCAATTGCCCACTCTATCCACATGAGGGGGATCCCTATGATGAGGAAGGCAATGATGTAGGGGATCATAAAGGCTCCACCGCCGTTCTCGGCTGCCTGGACGGGAAAGCGGAGGAAGTTTCCGAGGCCGACAGCGTTCCCCGCCATGGCGAGGATCAGGCCGATCCTCGTCGCCCACCTCTCCCTCTTGTAGTAGCTTTCCATAATGCTGTTTATTATACTTTCAAGCCGATAGCAAAGCCTACCGCAAAGCTACTCATGAAAGAGAGCGCCTTGAGGGCTGTCCTGGCAAAGGCAGAGAAGGAGGTGAGGGTTGTGTTAACAAGGTCGTTCATCTGCTGCCAGTTGACAGCTATAACGCCGTTGTCCGCGAGCCATATCAGACTCAGGGTGTAGAGGCCTATAAAGAAGATGAGGACCTTGAAGGCCCTCTTTATCGTGAAGCCGAGCAGAAAGCCTATTCCCGCACCGAAGCCGAGCTCCTTGAGAACCTCAACCATTACGAGGTTGTTGAGATCAAAGCTCATACCACCGCCCCTGAAAGGGATTCCCCGCAGGAACAGGTTCTTTCCTCGGGGAGCCTCCTTGCGAGCTCCCTTATTACCTCCTTAATTTCCCTTTCCTTCTGCCCCATCATCTGAAGGACCTCGTCGCTCGTCAGTTTGCCCTCCGAGATCCCCGCCGCCGGATTGGCAACAACTGCGAGGCCCGCGTAGCAGAGCTCAAGTTCCCTTGCAAGGACCACCTCAGGAACTCCCGTCATTCCAACAACGTCCGCACCGAGGATCTCAAGCATCTTTATCTCAGCGGGGGTCTCAAAGCGCGGTCCCTCTGTGCAGGCGTAGGTTCCTGTCGGGTGGTAAGGGAGCTTAAGGTCCTCAAGGATCTCCGTGAGGATTTCTGCCATCTGGGGACAGTAAGGGTGAGTCATATCAACGTGAACAACCTTTCCTTCCCTCATCAGCCTGGCGGTCCTCCACTCTTCAGCAGGTTTTTTGCTGAGCCTGCCCTCAAAGTAAGTTGAGTCCCTTGAGCGGGTGAGGTCAATGAAAGAATCAATAACAACAAAGTCACCAGGGGAAAAGCGCCTCTTAATTCCTCCGACTGCCGAAACGCCCAAGACTCTCCGTGCCCCCGCCTTCCTGATAGCCCAGAGGTTGGATCTGTAGGGGACGAGGTGGGGCGGGTAAGAGTGATCTCTCCCGTGCCTAGAGAGGAAGATAACTTCCCTGCCCTCAAGCCTGCCCCTGATAAGGGTGTCGGAAGGACTCCCAAAGGGGGTTTCTTGACAAATTTCTTTTGCACCGCTGAGTCCTTCAATCTGATAGAGTCCGCTCCCTCCAATAACTGCAAGCATTTGTAAGTTAATTATATGGCTATATTATGCTTGTTTTGGCTTTTCTATGGGTGATTTCCCCCAGCTCTTTTAATCTTAAACAGCCGCGAGCTCTCTTGCGGGAACAAGCTCCTCGGGATGAGCTATTCTGCCGAGGACCGCGCTTGCTGCAACGACTGCCGGGTTGGCAAGGTATGATTCGGACTTGGGATGGCCCATCCTTCCGGGGAAGTTCCTGTTTGAAGTGGATATGCACCTCTCTCCCTCAGCCAGCACGCCCATGTGACCGCCGAGGCACGGTCCGCAGGTTGAGGTGGATACAACACAGCCCGCCTCAATGAAGGTGTCTATAAGCCCTTCCTTCATTGCCTGCATGTAAACGCTTTTGGAAGCCGGGATAACGATGCACCGGACGTTGGGATTGACCTTCTTTCCCTGTTTCAGGGCATGTCTGAAGACCGCGGCAGCGATCCTGAGGTCCTCAAGCCTGCCGTTGGTGCAGGACCCAATAAAGGCCTGGTCAATTGAGATATGGGTTGACTCGCTGACGGGATGGACGTTGGAGGGCAGGTAAGGCCAGGCAACGAGGGGTTCAATGGTCCCAGCGTCCCACTCATAAATAGAGTGGTAGCTCGCATCGGGGTCGGAGGCATAAACCCTCCACTCCTTCTTTGCCCTGGCTTTCACATACTCAAGGGTTTTCTCATCGGGCGCGATGATCCCGCTCTTTCCACCCGCCTCAATAGCCATGTTGGTCATTGTGAGCCTCTGTTCAATTGAGAGCTCCCTTATTGCCTCGCCCTCAAACTCCATTGCCCTGTACAGGGCTCCGTCAACGCCTATCTGTCCGATCGTGTGAAGGATAAGGTCTTTTCCCATAACAAAGGGACCGGGCTTTCCATAAAAGATGAATTTCATGCTTTCGGGGACTCTCAGCCATATCTCACCCGTTGCCATAGCGTAGGCGATGTCGGTGGAGCCGACGCCTGTGGCAAAGGCACCTATCCCGCCGTAGGTGCAGGTGTGGGAGTCTGCCCCTACCACAAGGTCTCCGGGGACCACTATCCCCTGCTCGGGCAGGATCGTGTGCTCAATTCCCTCTCCCTCTTCAAAAAACCACTTGATTCCGTGCTTCCTTGCAAAGTCCCGAACAACCTTTGCCTGCTCCGCAGACTTTATATCCTTTGCGGGCACAAAGTGCGATAAAACAAGAGCTATCTTTGATGGGTCAAAGACTCCTTCTATGCCGTGCTTTTCAAGGATCTTTATTGCAAGGGGTGCGGTAACGTCGTTGGCCATCGCAAGGTCAATCTTTGCTGTGATGAGATCACCTGGGGAAACCTCCTTCCTTCCCGCATGGTCGGCGAGGATCTTTTCCGTAATAGTCATTCCCATCACACGACCTCCTTCTTCTCCTTCGTTTTTTCCGTTTCCTCAAAGGTCTTTGATTCTTCCTTCTTGCATTTGTTTTTAATCTCAACGCCGTAAAGCTCTAAGGTCTCAACGAACTCCTCACAGGTTATCGTTTCCTTCTCCATGAGCTTCTTAACAACCGCTTTCAGCGGTTCTTTGTGGGCTTCTATGGTAGATCTTGCTAATTCATAAGCATCGGTTAGTATCTTCTTGACCTCCTCGTCTATGTCCTTGAGGAGTTCCGGGCTTGTATCTATGCTGTTGGTCATTCCGCCAAGGAAGGGGTTGGAAACCTTCTTTATGGCTATAGGTCCTACTTTGTCGCTCATCCCCCACATTGAAACCATCTTGTAGGCAAGCTCCGTTGCCCTCTGGAGGTCGTTCTCAGCACCTGTGGTGATGCCTTCTTTGCCGTAGAAGACTTCTTCCGCTGCCCTTCCGCCCATCATCACCAGGATCCTTCCAAAGAGGTTTTTCTTGTCGTAGATGTGCTTGTCGTCAATGGGCAGTTGCTGGGTGACGCCCAGGGCCATTCCCCTGGGGATGATGGAAACCTTGTGAACGGGGTCTGCGTCCTGGGTCATGAAGCCCATGAGGGCGTGGCCCGCCTCGTGGTAGGCGATCTTTTCCTTCTCTTCTGGTGATATTGCCATGCCCTTTCTCTCAAGGCCCATGGTAATCCTGTCTATGGCTTCCTCCACCTCTTCCATGGTGATCCTGTCCTTGCCGTTTCTTGCGGCGAGAAGGGCCGCTTCGTTAAGGAGGTTCTCAAGGTCCGCACCTGTGAATCCGGGTGTTGCCCTTGCGACAAGCTCAAGGTCAACATCGTCCGCAAGCTTTTTGTTTTTGGCGTGTACCTTGAGGATCTCGTACCTTCCCTTTACATCGGGCCTCGGGATGAAGATCTGCCTGTCAAACCTCCCGGGCCTCAGCAATGCGGGGTCAAGTATATCGGGCCTGTTGGTTGCGGCGATAACGATTATCCCCTCGGAGGTGTCAAAGCCATCCATCTCAACGAGGAGCTGGTTCAGGGTCTGCTCCCTCTCGTCGTGACCACCGCCGAGGTTTAGAACTCCCCTCGTTCTTCCGACCGCATCAATCTCGTCAATGAAAATTATGCAGGGTGCGTGTTTCTTGGCAGTTTCAAAAAGGTCCCTGACTCTCGCTGCGCCAACGCCCACAAACATCTCAACAAAGTCTGATCCAGAGACAGAAATGAAGGGAACGTGAGCCTCTCCTGCTATGGCTTTTGCCAGAAGGGTTTTGCCGACTCCAGGCTCACCGTATAGCAGAACGCCCTTTGGGGGTCTCCCCCCGAGCTTTTGAAACTTAACGGGATCCTTGAGGTACTCGATTATCTCCTTGACTTCGCTCTTGACCTCTTCAATTCCCGCAACGTCTTCAAAGGTGTGCTTGGGTTTTTCTTCTATGTAAACCTTTGCTCTGCTCTTTCCAAAGGAAAAAGCTCTTCCGGGTCCTGCCTGAGGACCTCCGCTCATCTGCCTCATTAAGGCTATCCAGATTCCGATGAATAGGAGGATCGGGAGCCATGATATAAAGAGGTTTAGAAGCCAGCCCATTCCGCTGTCGCCAGCCTCAACCTCCACTCTTACGCCCTTTGCGACGAGGTCATCAACGATCGTTGATCCGGGAGGTATCGCTGTTTCAACTCTCTGGCCGTCCTTGGTTGTTGCTGTTATGGTCCTTCCCTTCACTTTTGCAGAATCAATTTTCCCCTCATCAACAAGCTGTACGAAGCTGTTTAGGGAGACCTTGGTGGCAAGGCTATGCCTGTTTTCAAAAATATTGAAGGCTACAATGGTAGCACCGATTATCAGTATCCAGACAAAAAGGCTCTTGAACATCTGCAATGCAGTTCCTCCTGCTCTTCCGTAGAAATAGAAGATAAGCTCTCAGAGATCCTTTTTCAAGCACAGCAGTCCAGCCTTTCTGACCGCTTTCCTGCCACTGCCCAGGTTTACTTCACCACCCTTTTCCAGTAAGGAAACAACCTGACGGGTTTTGGAAAGGTTTTTTATCTCAAAAAACTCTGCAACTGCTCTTAAAATCAGTGCCCTGTGTGACCTTTTAAGTTCTTTGACTTCAAGGCAGTTTTCCCTTTGTACTCTGTTAAGGAGTGCTTCGCACTGCTCTTTCAGAAAATCCTCCTCTTCCCTCAGGATCTCCCAGAGTCTGAGGAAGCTTTCCTCAACGGAGGGGTTGATCTCTCTTAGAAGGGGCACTACCTCGTGCCTGATCCTGTTCCTGACAAAGCGCCTGTCAAGGTTGGTGGGGTCCTCAACCCAGTTCAGACCAATCGCCCTTGCAAAATCCAGTATCTCCTCTCTCGTTGCGTAAAAGAGGGGTCTTACCACATTGCTCTCCTTAGGTGAGAAACCAAGAAGACCCTCCCTTCCTGAGCCCCTTGTTAGCCATAAAAGCACGGTCTCCAGAAGGTCTGTAAGGTGGTGGGCTGTAGCAATGAGGTCAAAACCTTCCTCCTTCAGGACTTTCCTCAGGAAGGCGTATCTCATTTCTCTCGCTGTTTCCTCCAGATTCTTCCCCTTTTTCTTTGCTTCGTTCTTAACGTTACCGCTTCCCACGAAGATCTCCAGGGAAAGCCTGTTTGCTAGGGCTTTGCAGAATTCCTCGTCCCGCTGGGCAGATTTTCTGAGTTGGTGGTTGAAGTGAGCAAGGGCAAGCCTGTCAATACCAAAGAAACCTTTCAGCTCAAGGAGAACGTGGACAAGAGACACGGAGTCAACACCGCCCGATAGAGCGACAAGAACCTTTGACCCAGGCGGGATAATTTTCCATTCGCGCTGGAGGCGAACCGCCTTTCTGAAGAGCTTACTCTCTTCCTTCATCCTTCAGCTTTTCAAGGAGCCTTTTTTTAACATCTTCATAGTAAGGATATGTTATGCCTTCCCTTTTCATAAACTCGGCAAGCTCAAGGGCTTCTCTGACCTTTCCTTTCCTCTCAAGGAGATAGACCATTACCTCAAAGGTGTTGAGCTGGGGGATCTTCCCGCCCCACCTCCTTTCAAGCTCGTCTCTGTACTGGGGGAAAAGCTCAATGTCGCGCCTGCAATAGTTTTCCATCGCCTCAAAGTCGCCGAGTTTCTGGGCAAGGAGGAGGAGGTCGTTTAGGATCAGGTGCTCTTCATAAGGTGAGCCCTCCATTTCAATGGCGCTCTCATAGAGCCACTTTGCGGTTTCGTAGTCCCCTTCTAACAGGGCGGTCTGGGCGATCGTTGCGAGGAAGGTGCGCTTTGTGTAGAGCGGACGGCTGATCTCACCGCTGTCAAAGTGTTTTGCTTTGTAAGGGAAATTGAGGTTTTTAATAACCTTTAATGAGTAATACTTTTTCACCGCCTTCTGCTGGCGGGGGTGAAGGGATTCAAACCAATCCCACAGGTCAAGGGCTTTTAAAAGGCCTCCTTTTTCGCGGAAGATCTGGAATACCTTTCCGATCACATAAATAATTTATGAGTCCTCAAGCTTTCCCTGCAGGAATCTGTCGTAGGCATTAAGGTCAAAGTATCCGTGGCCCGAGAGGTTGAAGAGGATAACCTTTTCCTCGCCTGTTTCCCTGCACTTTATAGCCTCGTCAATAGCTCTTTTAACAGCGTGTGCTGACTCGGGAGCCGGTACTATGCCCTCTGTCCTCGCAAAGGTCACCGCAGCTTCAAAGACCTCCGTCTGCCTGTAGGCGGCTGCTGAAATGTAGCCAAGGTCGTAGAGCTTGCACACAATAGGGGCGTCGCCGTGGTAGCGCAGGCCTCCTGCATGGATGGGGGGCGGCACAAAGTCGTGCCCGAGGGTGTACATTTTTATCAGCGGCGTCATTCCGACTGTGTCCCCAAAGTCGTAGCGGTACTCCCCTTCTGTCAGGGTGGGACAGGCAGTCGGCTCAACGGCGACAACTTCAAGGTTGGGCTTCTCTCCCCTGAGCTTGTCCGCCAGGAAGGGGAAGGAGAGACCTGCGAAATTGGAACCACCGCCGACAGCACCGATCACCACATCGGGGTAAAAGCCTGCCATCTCCATCTGCTTCTTTGCCTCAAGACCTATTACCGTCTGGTGGAGCAGGACGTGGTTCAGAACGCTTCCAAGGGAATACTTGGTGTCATCCCTTGTTGCCGCCTCCTCAATAGCCTCGCTTATAGCTATCCCGAGGCTCCCCGGATGATCGGGATCCTTCTCATAGAACTTCTTTCCCGCTTCCGTATTGGGGCTGGGTGATGGGATCACCTCGCCCTTCCAGGTTTCCATAAGTACTCTTCTGTAAGGCTTCTGGTTGTAGCTGACTCTTACCATGTAAACTCTGCACTCAATCCCGAAGAACTGGGTTGCAAAACTCAGAGCGCTCCCCCACTGGCCTGCGCCTGTTTCTGTGGTCAGCCTCCTGACGCCCGAGATCCTGTTGTAGTAAGCCTGGGCAACGGCGGTGTTGGGCTTGTGGGAACCTGGCGGTGAGACACTTTCATTCTTGTAAAAGATCTTTGCAGGAGTCTTGAGATACTCCTCAAGGCTCAGTGCCCTGTGGAGGGGAGTAGGCCTCCAGAGGGAATAGATCTTGAGCACCTCATCGGGTATGTCTATCCACTCTCTGTCCGAAACCTCCTGCTCAATGAGGGGCTCGGGAAAGATTACAGAGAGCTTGTCAGGGCTCATCGGCTCCTTTGTCTGTGGGTCCAGGGGAGGCTCAAGGGGCTCTGGCAGAAGGGGAAGGATGTTCAGCCACCTCGTTGGAATCTCGTGTTCTGGTAGAAGGATCTTCCTCACGCTCAGCCCTCCTTGGGAAAAGCTTTTTATGATCTTACCTTATCATGACTCTCTGGGAACTCTTTAAAGGCAAAGACTACGATATCAGGCCCACTCTTGAAAGGATAGAGAGAGCCTGCGGTTACATCGGGAATCCTCAGAACAGATTTCCTGCCATCATAGTCGGGGGAACCAACGGCAAAGGTTCAACATGCGCCTTCCTTGAGCGGATCCTCAGGGAGCACGGCTTCAAAACCGGCTGGTTCATCTCTCCCCACCTTGTGACAGAGAGGGAACGGTGGCGAGTCAACGGCAGGATGATTGAGGAGGAAACTCTCTCTGAGTACATCAGGGAACTCAGGGGTATCATAGAACGCTTTGAGCTTACATATTTTGAGTCAGCAGTTTTAATAGCAATCAAATATTTTGCTGATAACTACATTGACGTTGCGGTTATGGAAGTAGGGATGGGAGGACGGTGGGACGCGGTCAAGGTTTGTAACCCCGCTGTTATATTGATTACCAACGTTCAGAGGGATCACACAAGGTGGCTTGGCGATAACATCTGGGATATAGCGGGGGAAAAGCTCGCCCTTGCAAGGGACAGGGTTCCGCTGGTGCTGGGGAGCCACCGCTTCCCCCTCTATCCACGGGCTCTTGAGGAGATAAGGGGCGACCCGTATGTTGCTGGATACGACTTTACTTACAGAGCCTCTTTTTCACCGCCGAAGGCGGTCCTTGAAGATTTCAACTTTTTAGACCTCTCTCTGGACAGGGCGGAGATCGGCCTCCTTGGGCGGTGGCAGGTAGATAATTCGGCTCTTGCTGTCGCTGGGGCAAGGCTTTTCACGCCTCTAAGGGAAAACAGGCTCAGGGTTGCCCTGAAGAAAGCAAGATGGGAGGGAAGGCTTGAGGTCCTGAGGGAGCGACCTCTCCTGGTGGTGGACGGAGCCCATAATCCCGATGCTGTAAAGAGGGTGATGGCAGAGGTTGATTCCCTATTTCCAGGTATTTCCGTGGTTTTTTCGGGTCTTGAGGGAAAGGAGTGGAGGGATTCCCTTGAGGTAATCAGGAGGTTCAGGGAAGAGATCTTTCTCGTGGGGGTGAGCCACCACAGGGGAGAGAGCGTCAAGGAAATGGCGGAGACTGCCCGGACACTGGGGTTTCGCAGTGTTAAAATACTTAACAGTGTCAGCGAGGTCTGGCATCTCGGCGGGGACGTGATCGTCCTTGGATCGCTTTATCTTGTTGGTGAGGTTAAATCGGCCGGTCCATTTACCGTTATATAGGGTGTAAGGACTGTTGACATGTATATGCTTTTTAAACAGCCCATCTTTGACCGAGAGGGAAACATAGCTTTTTACGAGGTAATGTTAAAGGATATAAAAACGAAGAAGTTTCCTGAGGGTCTTGACCTCCTTAAGGCAACTTCGATAACGGTCAACATAGTTGCAGACGTCAATCCCGAAAAGATTGGCAGAGGGAGGCTGGTCTTTGTGAATGTCCCATCCCTTTTTCTTGAAACCACGATGTTTGAGCTTCTGCCTCCGGAGCTTGTGGGAATTGAGCTTGTGGAGAACAGGAGCATCACCAACGAGCTTTTAAGGGCTGTCAATGAGCTGGTGGACAGAGGCTTTACCTTCTGCATAGATGATTTTGGCTTTGAGAAGGTAAACTACCTGCCACTCCTTAACAAGTGCCACATGGTCAAGATCAACTGGAAGGAACTCGTTTACAGCGAGGAGGAACTCCAGGAGGTTATCAGCATCCTTAAGGATCTGAATAAAGGGATAATAGCAAAGCACATAGAGAGTGAGGAAGAATACGACAGAGCTAAGCGTCTTGGAATTGATTACTTCCAGGGCTACTACCTTGCTCGTCCCATCCCCCTGAGAGACATAAGGAGCCTCTATTTTATGAAAACCACCGTTATCAAGCTCTACGAGGCACTAAAGAGGAGGGACCTCAGGCGGGTGGCACAGGTCATTGAACAGGATGTGGGAGCAACTTACAGACTGCTTCGCTTTGTTAAGTCCCTTTACAAGGAACGTGCCCACGACATAAATTCTGTAGAGGACGCCATCTCCTTCCTTAGCCTCAACAACGTGGCAAACTTTGCCTTAGCCCTTGCCATAACGGAACTCTTTGCGGGCCATGAGGAGGAGGAGCTCCTCAAGAGGTCGCTCCTGAGGGCAAGCCTATCCGAGGAACTCGCAAAGCTTTACGTCCCCGGCATGGAGGAGAAGGCCTACATCACGGGCCTCTTTTCCCTTACCGATGAACTGATGGGAGAGCATCCCCAGGAGGTTGCCAAGGAACTGGAGATGGACGAGGAGATAGTAGAAGCTTACGAGACACGTTACAACGAGCTGGGGCTTATTCTTTCCCTTGTTGAGCTCCTTGAGGAGGACCTCAAAAACGAAGAGATAATGGAGAGGGTCGGGAAGATCCTCAAGGTCTCAAAGAGCAAGGTAAAGAGGGCGATCGGAAACGCCCTCAGGATAACTGAGCAGATAACCTCCCTCAATGAAAAGGGTCATTCTGTAGCGTAGCTGTGCAGGCCGGGGAAATAGAGGTTTATCGCAAAGAAGCATATAAGAACCGTTATGAACCCTGCAATTACCAGCCAGGCAACTCTTCTACCTCTCCACCCCATTAGCTGACGGGCGTGGAGGTAGGCGCCAAAGAAGAGCCACACGATCAGAGACCAGACCTCCTTGGGGTCCCAGCTCCAGTATCCGCCCCAGGCCTCGTTTGCCCATGCAGCGCCAAGAATTATGGAGGCAGTCCATACGGGGAAAACTATTGCGATTGATTTGTAGGTGATTTCGTCAAGGGTTTCCTTTGATGGGAAGAACCTCTTAACAAGGTTTTTGTGGGAAAAGTGATCCTTAATCAGGTAGGCCACTGCTCCCCCAAAGGCAACAGTGAACCCTGCGTAGCCAGTGAAAGCGGTTACAACATGAATATAGAGCCAGTAACTCCTCAGGGCGGGCATCAGTGGCGTAATATCGTGGCTTGCTTTGAAGATTGCAAAGGCTGAGGTAAAGAAGAGCAGTGGCACCACAAAGGCACCTATCAGCCTGAAGCCGTATTTTCTTTCTATTAACAGGTAAATAGCGCCAGCTATAAAGCTCCAGAAGGTTAGCGCTTCAAAAAGGTTGCTCCAGGGTGGGTGGAAAACGCCCATCTGATAGCTCTCAATTGATCTCCTGATCATCCCCGCAAGGTTCAGGATCAGCGCTATAGAGAGAGCGCCCGTTGACATGAAGTTGAGAACTCTGTCCCTGAAGAATAGGTTTGCGATGTATATGAGAGAAGCAAGACCGTAGGTTAGCATTGCAGATTTATACCAGAACACGTTGCCTATCTGCAGGAGCCCTAGAAGAACGCCTGCAAAAATTCCTCCTGTCGTGAGCAGGATCCCTGCCGATGGGACTGCCCTCCTCCTTTCAATGGCTACCTCTTTCATAGTTTCTTAATTTTATTCCTTCTGCTCTGGTTTGACATCAATTTTGATCTCAACCTGAACGTCTCTGTGGAGTCTTATGGTTACAGGAAAGATGCCGACCTCTCTTATCTTGTGGGGGAAGATTACCATCTTTCTTTCAACCTCAACTCCCTGTTCTTTCAATTTTTCAACAATTTCGCTGGAGGTTACGGAACCGAAAAGCTTGCCCCCTTCACCGGCGGGTTTGTGGATCTCAACCATGATTCCTTCAAGCTTTTTTGCGATTTTCTGGGCATTTTTCCTTTCCCTTTCAGACTTCCTTGCCCTCTGGCGCAGGATCTCCTGAACGTGCCTTACATTCCCCTCCGTTGCAGGAAGAGCCATTCCTCGGGGAATGAGATAGTTTCTTGCAAAGCCGTCTTTAACCTCTATAACGTCCC
>JALTVH010000182.1 GCA_027049085.1 Aquificaceae bacterium
AAGGTCCCTTTGTTGATTAGAGCCTGAGCTATAATGTTTGTAAATGATCTCCAGCAGGGTCAAATCTCTGAAGCCCTCTCCAACCATCGCTCTCTCAGCAAAGCTGAGGGAACTCAGGGAACAAGGTGTAGATGTGGTGGGCTTTGGAGCAGGAGAGCCTGATCTTGATACACCTGACTTCATCAAGTCCGCCTGTATGAGGGCTCTGAAGGAGGGGAAGACAAAGTATCCTCCCGCAGGCGGGATCCCCGAGCTCAGAGAGGCAATCGCTAACCTAATGGAAAAGGAAAAGGGCGTTTCCTACAGCCCTCAGGAAATTGTTGTCACGGTTGGTGCAAAACTCGCTATTTTTCTAATACTCCAGGCTCTGATAGATGATGGTGACGAAGTCCTGCTCCCATCACCTTACTGGGTTACTTATGAGGAGCAGATAAAGCTATGCGGAGGAATTCCCATCTTTGTTCCAACCAGAACTGAAAAAGGCTTTGAACTTAAGGCTGATGAGGTTATCAAAAGGATCACTAACAGGACCAAACTCATCATAATAAACTCCCCGACAAATCCGACAGGTGCTGTCTTTTCAATGGAGGAAATCAGGAAGATCGCAGAGGTATGCGTTAAGAAGAATATTTACATCCTCTCCGATGAGTGCTACGATGAGCTTATCTTTGACGAAGTTCCTTATCAGAGCGTAGCGAGCCTTGGCAGTGAAATAAGAGAGATCACCTTCACGGTTAATTCCTTTTCCAAAACATTCTCAATGACCGGCTGGCGTGTAGGATGGGTTGCCTGCAGGGAGGACCTTGCAAAGGTTATAGCCAGTCTCAACAGCCAGTATGTTTCCAACACACCGACCTTTGTTCAGTACGGTGCCCTTGAAGCCCTCAGGAATCCTGCGGGTAGGGAGTTCATTGAAAAGGCAAGGGAAATGTACAGGGAGAGAAGGGAAGTAATTACGGAGGGTCTCCAGAGCCTTCCAGATGTAAAGGTTTTCAGGCCACAGGCTACCTTCTTTATCTTTCCTGACTTTTCCCGTTACGTTGAGGCATTTGGATCCGATGTTAAGTTTTCAGAAGCTCTGCTGGAAAAAGCTCTTGTTGGTGCTGTTCCTGGATCAGCCTTTGGTGCTGAGGGCCACCTGAGAATGTCCTTTGCCCTGAGCAGAGAAAACATTGAGAAGGGAATAGAAAGGTTGCTCACTTTTCTGAAAGACCTCCGATGAATCTTCCCTTTGTTGACAGAGTCAGGATATTCGTCAAAGGTGGAAAGGGGGGCGACGGAGCGGTTGCTTTTTTGAGGGAAAAGTACCGCCCTAAGGGCGGTCCTGCGGGGGGAGACGGTGGAAAGGGCGGGGACGTTGTGCTTGTGGCAACTTCCAGCAAACAGACCCTTATAGACTTCAAGTACAAACGGCACTTCAGAGCAGAGAAGGGCCAGCACGGAAAGGGTAAAAACCAGAAAGGAAAAGATGGAGAAGATTTGATCATATACGTGCCTGTAGGGACTGTGGTAATTGATGAGGAAACGGGAAAAGTTCTCTGCGACCTCGTCTCTGAAGGTCAGCAGTGTGTAGTCGCAAAGGGTGGGAAAGGTGGAAGGGGGAACGCCCACTTTGCCACCCCCACAGATCAGGCACCGAGGTACTCCGAGAAAGGGGAAGAAGGTGAAGAAAGATGGGTGATCCTTGAGCTAAAGCTCATCGCTGACGTTGGTCTTGTAGGACTACCCAATGCGGGAAAGTCGACCCTTCTTTCAAAGCTCACTCACGCAAGCCCTAAGATCGGGGATTATCCCTTCACGACCACTCACCCCCACCTCGGTGTCCTTGAGCTTGACGACGAGCGCAGGCTCGTTTTTGCGGACATCCCGGGCCTGATTGAAAACGCCCACAAAGGAGCAGGGATGGGTCATGAGTTTCTCAGGCACATTGAAAGGACCAGGGTGATCGCCCACCTCGTTGATGTCTCAGACCTTGCGGTGGAAGATCCCATTAAAGCCTACAAAATAGTGAGAAGGGAGCTTGAAAATTACAGCCATTCACTTGCTCAGAAGCCAGAAGTCGTTCTCCTCACCAAGGTTGATGCCATGAGTGATTCATCAAGAGCAGAGGCTCTGGAAAAATACCTTGCCCAAGAAGGAACAGAATACCTCAGGATCTCAGCAATTTCAGGTCAAGGACTTGATAGGTTAAAGGAACTTCTGTGGAAAATGGTAAAAGAGGCTGGAAATGAAAGTTAATACAGAGGTTGAAACCACAGTGTGGGAGCCCTTAAAAGGATCTGCCATCTCAGGGGCGGCTGTCTGTTTTGTTGATGGTGTCATGAGGGCTGAGGAAGAATACACCGACAATCCTCTAATGTCCTTTTCCGCAGGGGCGGTTGCCCTGAGGACAGGAATGGTAAACCCTGCAGAGGAATCTCTGATAGCATGGGAGGTCAAAAGATCGGTGAGGGCATCTCAGGAAACTGCTTACAATCTTCTCAGAGACCTTGAGGCTGAGGTGATATCAAAGGTCTGCGGGGAAGATTTTGACCTTCTTATCAAGGACGGAACAATAGACAGGGCTTATAACTGCAGGACTCCCGTTGCAGGATTCATAAAGGACATTCAGAAGCTCTACATTCCCTACGAAAAAAGGGAAATTCTTAAGAGGCTAAAAAAGGGCCAGAGAACCCCCCTCTTTTTGATGGAGGGCAGCGAGGATGGGATTGATAAGCTGAGCTGGTTTGTAAAGCTGACAGATGCTCAAAAAACCTCTGACCTTGCACGTCTTGAAGTTGAGGCAGGATCAGGACTCGAGAATGCAGTTAAAGTTGCTGACCTCAGTGCGGGACTCCTTCCCGCCTTTGCCTCTGACCCTCTGAGAGACCCCAGAGCACCCCAGAACCTCCTCCCCATAGGCTGGCTTGAGAAAAGGCTCCGTTCACTCATGGGGGACTCCCGCCTTATCAGACGAAGTCTCTTAACCTCTCAAGGTCCTCAGTGAACTGCTCATCAGCCCTTGGATTCCTCAGGATGTAAGCGGGGTGGTAGGTCAGGAGAACCTTGACTGATGAGTCGTAGGGATAGGCAAAGAATTTTCCCCGAGCTTTGGTTACAGGAATGTTTTTGCCCAGAATTCCCTCTGCAGCGGTAGCCCCAAGACAGCATATAACTCTGGGACTGAGGATCTCAAGCTCCTTTCTGAGGTAAGGGAAGCATGCTCTTATCTCTGGCTGGGTTGGTTTTCGATTAGAAGGGGGCCTGCATTTGCAGACGTTGGTAATGTAAACCTCTTCCCGCTTCAAGCCCAGGACCTCTTCAATCTTGCGGTTAAGGTACTGGCCAGCCCTTCCCACAAAAGGCCTCCCCTGTCTGTCCTCTTCCTCCCCCGGCGCTTCACCCACAAAAACAATGGGCGAGTAGGGATTTCCGTCTCCAAAGACCACCTGGGACCTGCTCCTGTGAAGGTCGCATTTTGTGCAGTCTCTGTAACTTGAGAAAAGTTCTGAAAGGAGGGCATTTCTGTCCTCTCTTACAGCCTGGTTCTCTTTTGTTTCCAATGAGCTGGTCAGGTAAATCTCACCGAGCCCCAGAGTCTCAAGAGCTTTAGCAGTTGCAAGGATCCTGTTCATCATCCGAAAACCTCAACTGGCTCTTCCACAAACTTGTCTCCCACCAGCTCCCACGACCTGTAGGAGACCCACCTGCCTTCCCTCACCGAAACGATGATGTAGGAAAAGCCCTCAAAAGCCCTATCCCTGTCAAATTCTGAAGGTCTGTCAGGGTGGTCTGGATGGGAATGATAAACTCCAACAATCTCAAGACCGAATTCCCTTGCCTTGTCCTCTGCCCTCATGTAGTCCTTTGGATCTATCTCGTAGCGGTCGTTCTTGCGATCGGGATTGGCATTGGGCGTCTCATAGGCACCGAGGGCGATCCTCAGCTCACCCTGAACCTTCCCTAAGAGAAGACCGCAGGTTTCATAGGGGTAGTCCTTCTCAGCCTGCTCAAGGATCCTGTCAAGGGCTTTCTTTCTTATCTTTAGCATGTAGAAATTATAAGACCGCCCGAAGGGCGGTGGTTTAAAAAGAAAAAAAGAAAAAGAGGAAAGGGAGGGGGTAGAAAGAGCTCCTGTTTTTAATGCTTAGCGCACTCGGCCTCTTCACCAAGATAGAGGTTCTGAGAGCTGTCGTAACCTGTGACCTCAACTTCTACGGTCTTGCCAGGCTCTACATCTTCTATTTCGTTTACCTTCACGTCAATGTCGTTGGTGCCATCACCGTCAATGTCAACGGAAACTATCATGTTGCTTTGGTCAACGTCAGTGGCCGTCCCTTTAACCTTGACCTCAATCTCATTGGCAGTGCAGGTGGCATTGTTTAGATCAAGGCTTGAACACTCAACCTCAACGCTCTGGCCATAATCAAGGGCAAGCTGGAGGATGTCATCAACACCCTGACCAATTGAGTCGTCGTAATTTACTCTAAAGGTCATGGATCCCATACTGAGGTCAAAGGTGTTGGCTGTGGTATCAAGGGTGTTTTCCACAATGGTTCCCTTGATCTCGTGTTCCTTGCCCTCCTTCTTCATGTGGTCTTCCACTTCTTTGGCATGGAGGGGATAAACCTTAAAGGAAACCGTGCAGGCAGGTGGATTTGTAGACGTATCAATGTCTATATCCGATTCCTTGACGCTAAAGTCAAGAGCGACATCGGTGGTCTGGTTTGCAAGGATATTGACCGCTCCAGTCACATAGATGTAACACTCCCCCGCTGAGGAATCACATACAGTTCTGTTTGGGAGAGGTCCCGCTTTGCTCTTGTCCTTTTCAGGGTCGTAATCGGTTAGAGAACAGGTGTAGGCTTCAGGTGTACCATCTCCATTGTTGTCGTAAAGAACATCAACAGGTGACTGCTCAAGAGTAACCACAAGTCTGTTGTACTCGCCAGCCGGACAGTTGGTGAGGTCAAGGAGCTGCATGGTTCCCTGAAGATCAGTAAGGTCAACCCTGTAGGGCTGGTCCGGGGCAAAAACAACACAGCCCTGTCCGGTCCCAGTGTGCTCAATTCTTATTTCTTTGATGCCAACCTCAACCCTGGTGGCACCGTCAAGGGGAGCGTCGGTAGCATAGAGGGCAACGGTTCCCGAACCTGCGGTACTTGAATTACCGCAGGAGTAGAGTCCAATTCCCGCTCCTGCGAGAACAGCACCCATCAGTATCTTTTTCTTCATTTTTCTTACCTCCTTTATTTGTTGCTTTATAGGATAGTTTCCTGGGGTTACCTTTGTGTTACCTCAACGGAAGTTAATCTTGGCAATAAATTTTCCATCTCTGTATGAAAGCTCAAGCTTCCAACCCAGCTCGTCACAGAGCTTTTTAACAATGGCAAGCCCAAGACCCAGTCCCCTCTGGGACTCCCTGTAATACCTCTGGGTTAGCCTATCCTCGTTCTTTATCTTCTCAGAGGGATTTTCAACAAGAAGATCGTCCTCTTCAAGCCTGATTGTTACCGGTCCTTTCCCCTTAGAGTGCTTAAAGGCATTTTCAAGCAGGTTGGTCACGATCCTTTCAAGGGCTAACCTGTCTGCCCTGACCACAGTGCTCTTTAAGTGCATCTCTACCAGCTTGTCGGGATAGGCTCTAATCATAGAGCCTGTAATCCCCTCAATAACGCCCTTGAGGTCTATCCTCTCAAGTTTAAGTTCGGCTTTTTCTCTCAGGGGTCTGAGGTTTTCCTTCAGGGACTCAAGCTGATGGAGGGCGATCATGGCCCGTTCTATCTCCTCGTCTGTATATTTTTTCCTGAGGATCTTAAGGTTTACGAGAAGGGTCATTATGGGCGTGTTAAGGTCGTGGAGAATATCTCTCATCACCTCCTCAATAAGGCGTAAAGCCCGTCTCAAGGGGTTCAGAGAGTAATAGGCAAAACCTGCAGAAAGGAAGAAAGCCACAAGAGAACTCAAACCAAAGAAAATAAGTGAGCGCTTGAAAAGACCTTCCACATCCTTTTTGTAAGAGATGGCTGGGTAAATAACCTTCAGTGCATCCCTTGTAGTACCAGGAACAGGCACAAGGATGTAGAGACCTTCTTTTCCTTCATAGAGTTCATAGAATCTATCACCTTCTCTTATCGGTGTAACGTCAAGGGCAAATCTTTCCCCCTCAAAGGTATAGCTGTAATTCTTCAGCTCAAGAAAGATAGAGTTCTTCAGTGCGGTCACCTCAGACCTGTAAATGAGATAGGTGATGACCCCGAGGGATATAACCATTGTCAGAAAGAAAAGAGAAAAGCTCTTTAGGAGGGATTCCCTTTCATGAATCAATTGTATACCCCAGACCCCTAACGGACTTTATATTAAGACCGGTCTTCTTCTTGAGTTTTGTGATCATCACTCTGAGGGCAAGAGGAGAAGGATTTACCATGTAGTCGTAAAGCTCTTCCTTAGTAACTACCCTTCCTCTGTTCCTCAAGAGCTTTGCGAGAACGTTTCTCTGAACCTCCCCGAGGTCAAGCTCCTCATCCCCCTTATAAACCCTGCCGTTAACGAACCTTATGTCCCCGCAGACCATCTCCTCTTCCTTCCTTCTTATCCTTGACCTAATCCTCACAACGAGCTCCTCAGGGTCAAAGGGCTTTTTAAGATAATCGTCTGCACCGGTGTTGAAGCCCCTCGTTATCGTTTCTATGTCAGTGAGAGCACTGATAAATATGGTTGGTGTATCATCCCTGAAGTGCCTGAGGTCATCAAGGAGTTCAATACCATCACCGTCACCGAGGTTGACGTCAAAGACATAAACGTCATACTTTTTCCTCTCAAGAAGGTCCACAGCCTCAGAAAAGCTGTAAGCAAGTGTCACCTCAAAATCGTTCATTTCAAGATACTTCTTCAGGCTCTGGGCAAGGACCCTGTCGTCCTCAACGAGGAGAACCTGTATCATACCTTTAAATTTAAAATCTCACACCGATCCTAACCGTCAGCGCGTTGTCAACTGCCCTTTCCGATAATCCCCTGCTGTAGCTAAGGGTTGAGTATAGGGGTCCGGCTATGTCAAGGAGGGCAAAGAAACTCAGGTAGTGACTCAATCTTCCCGTAACCGAAGAGCTCACTGTGTCATAACTGACGCTTGCGTAGAACCTGTCACTGAAGTAGTATCCCGGTCCCGCAGATAAGGTGTATGTGTTCTTCAGAGCTGGATTTCCCTTAATCGTATAGGAACCAAAAAGAACGACGTCAATGCCATTTAAAAAAAGATCTGCCACGAGGGAAAGGGTGCTGTCGGTATAAGGATCGGAAAACCTGCTATCTCCAGTGGGAAGCCTGAACCTGAGACCGGGAATGAGGTATAGGCTCTTCAATCTAAGGGTATAACTACCGTAAAGGGAAGAATCCCCCAGCCCTGATCCGAGCCTCTCAAACCTGTGGTAATACCTTCCAGTAGCGGATAGATAAAACTTTTTGTAAGATACTGCTAAGGTGAGAAGTGATCCATATATCTCCCTTCCCCTATCTTCAGAGTAAGTAAATCCATAGCGCAAATAAAACCTGAGCTTTACCTTTTCAATTGGACATCCATTTTTATCCACAAGCATCAGAAAGGGTGTTCCCGGACACTTATCCTGTGAATCCTCAACACCGTCCAGATCCTCATCTTTGAAGGAATTTACTGAAGATGCAAAAGAAATAATTACCCCCACCAATAAAAGGAAGGTTATCTTTATCATCTGCTTTCTATTTTAGTGATATTCAGTGGTTTATACCCATGTCTCTTTTATAATCATCGTCATCCATATGGTCACCCTTCTCTTTCTTTCCTTCTATATCCTCCATCTTTTCATAAACTGACTCCTCTTTTTCATTGGCCATCTTCTCACCCTTATCTTCCATTTCCGCACCGTAATAATCTTTATCCTCCATCCTGTGCTCAAACCTTTCATGCTCTCCCTCTTTGAGCTCTCTGTATACCTTTTTTATCATCTCTTCCCTTTCGTGTCTGCTCATCTCCCTGAGCTTTAACTTCAGTTCGTTCATTACCTTGTACCTTTCCTCAGGAGGAGCCTTCTTTACCTCTTCAACAAGCCGAAGTATCTCATGTTCCTGGGGCTGGCCAACGCTGAAGAACAGCGTACCTGAGAGTAAAAGACCTGCCATCAACCTCATGGTTCTAATTATATTGGTATGCGTTACCTCGCCGTTACCTTTTAGAATAGTAATCAAAGAATGGAGAGGGAGAGAATTTACTCCTATTTCTTCATCGCTCTGATCATATTCTTCCTTTTCTCTGCCCTTGCAACCCTGATGCCCTTTGTTATACCGATCCTGTGGGCTGTGGTTATCGTCATAGTTACGTATCCCGTTCATCAGTTTATCCAGAGCAGAATAAAGAGACCAACTATAAGCGCAGCTATAGTAACCTCGGTAGTCTTCCTCTTTCTGATTATCCCTCTCGGTATTATCAGTCTGATGGTTGTTCAGCAGTTAATTGACGTAACCCAGAAGCTCATCCTTTACTTTCAGGAA
This sequence comes from Aquificaceae bacterium, assembly GCA_027049085.1. Classification (GTDB taxonomy): domain Bacteria; phylum Aquificota; class Aquificia; order Aquificales; family Aquificaceae; genus Hydrogenivirga. Next base: position 8,503 of record JALTVH010000182.1, read on the forward strand.
CATAGCTACAGGGATCTACTTGCTCAGATTAAAGAAATGCCACTGATCAAAGGCTACATAGAACGTCTTGCGCCCGTCTTTGAGTTCACCCAGAGGGAAGAGTTCAGGAAGGTCATAGCAGAGTCCCTCAACAGGATCTTGAAGTTCCTTGGAGACAAGGTAGGAAAGTTTTTCTTTCTGGCAGGTAAAAACGCCTTCTACGTCTTTGTCTTCATTCTAACCTACTTTTTCCTCCTCAGAGACGGACCCGCACTGCTAAGGAGAATAGAAAGACTCATACCCATGAACAGGGAAGACGTTGAGGATGTTTTCGGCACCATTTACAGAACAACCCTTGCTGTCGTTTACGGATCGGTTGGAACAGCTATGATTCAGGGCATTCTCGCCTTCATAGGATACTCAATAGTAGGGATAAAGTTCGCACTCCTGTGGAGTGTAGTAACCTTCTTCTCTGCCTTCGTTCCTCCCTTCGGAGCATCGCTTATATGGTTCCCCCTTGCAGTTTATTCCTTCGTTACCTTTGGTATATGGCAGGGCATTTTCTTAGGATTGTGGGGAATGCTACTCATATCAACGATGGACAACTTCGTCAGACCTCTCATAATCAAGCAGGGAATCAAGATACCCTACGTTGTGCTTTTCTTTGCAACAATTGGCGGACTGCTAAAGTTTGGTTTTATAGGCCTCTTCCTCGGACCGATAATCTTCACAACCCTCTTTTCTCTTTTCAAAATCTACGAAAAGAGGATCCTCAACCAGTCATCCTGAGTGCCCTGTCCCCGATATCTCTTCTGTAATGCATACCCTCAAACTCAATAAGCTCAACCGCACTGTAAGCTTTATCTTTAGCTTCCCTCAGGTCTCTGCCAAGAGCACATACATTCAGAACCCTGCCCCCTGCGGTATAAACCCTTCCTTCCTTTCTCACCGTACCTGCATGAAATACCGCAACGGCTTCAAGGTCCCTTACCCTATCCAGACCCTTTATTTCCTTCCCTTTTTCCGGTCTCTCCGGGTATCCCTTTGAAGCGATCACCACATCAACAGCCCACCTTTCGTCCACCTCCAAGTGAGGAATACCCCCTTTATAAAACTCAAGGAGTGCCGACAGAAAGTCACCTCTGAGCCTCATAAGGATTGGCTGTGCTTCCGGATCCCCAAGCCGGACGTTGAACTCAAGAACCTTTGGACCCTCGCTGGTAAGCATCAAACCTGCGTAGAGAAATCCTTTAAAGTGGATCCCATCCTCCATAAGACCTCTGAGGGTAGGCTCAATTACCTCTCTCCTGATCCTCTCCTCAACATCAGGGGTCACAAAGGGCGTCGGAGAGTATGCCCCCATTCCTCCAGTGTTGGGACCCCTGTCGCCGTCAAGGAGTCTCTTGTGATCCTGAGAGGAAGGGAGAGGAATGTACTTCTCACCGTTTGCCATCACAATGTAAGAGGCTTCTTCACCTGTGAGGAACTCTTCTATAACCACCCTCTTTCCGGATTCGCCAAAAACGCCTCTTATCATAAAGGCCTCAAGGGCTCTTATAGCATCGTCAAGAGTCCTGCAAACAACGGCTCCCTTTCCGCTGGCAAGGCCGTCGGCCTTCACAACAACAGGAGCACCAACATTCTTAACGTACCTTACCGCCCGGTCAAATTCATTAAAGACCTCAAAGTCAGCTGTAGGTATCCCATGACGCTCCATAAACTTTTTTGCAAAAGCCTTGCTCCCCTCAAGACGGGAGGCTTGTCGGGAGGGACCAAAGAGAGGGATACCGACTTTCTCAAACTCATCGGCAATACCATTCACAAGAGGTGCCTCGGGACCAACTACCGCAAAGTCTATCCCCTCGTTCTTTGAAAATTCAGTGAGAGTGCGAATATCAAGGGGATCAATAGGAATCACCTGCGCTATCTCCTCAATCCCTGCATTACCACCCGCACAGTAAATTTCATCAACCAGCGGGCTCTGAGAAATTTTCCATACAAGGGCGTGTTCTCTTCCACCGCTTCCAACAACAAGGACTTTCACGGATAGTATTATAGAATAAAGAATGCTTCAAAGCCTTGTACTGTGGAAGGTTACCAGAACCGCCTACCTCACAGCCCTGGTTATGGCACTCCTCATCTTTGCTGTCCAGATATTCAGGCTCGGCTTTATCCTCTTCGGACTCCCTCCCGAGAGCTCAATCCCTTTCTTTCTGATCTGGTTTGTCTTCTACGGCTTTTACTTTCTTCCCGACGGCATATTTCTGGCAACCGCATTGACCGCCTATGAATTTAAAGAAAAAAAGCTGACCCACGTTCTTTACTCCTTCCACCTATCACCCGCAAAACTCTTGAGGATATTCCTTGCACCAGCCCTACTCTTTGTCCTCCTTGGATCACTCCTTTCTTACTACATAGTTGAAGAATACGTAGCCTTCACAACAAGGGGCCTGCTTATTCAGTATAAGGACAGGATCTTTGAGAACATACCTGTTAAAACCTTTGTGGAGGCGGGGAACGTGGTAGTTTATATCAGGGACAGGGACGGAAGTGAGCTGAAGGGAATCTTCCTCAAGTATAGAAATACACAGGTGGTAGCCAGAAGAGCCCATTATGAGGGAGCCGGACGCTTCGTTTTTGAAGAGGGGTCGCTGATTACAAGGGAAAAGGGTAAATACCTTCTGATGAGGTTTGACACTTACAGACTGAATACTGAAGAGTTCCTCGTCCCAAGGATAAGCAAGGAAACAATGAAGAGGGATAGGATCCTGAATGCTCTCAATACTCTAATGATTCCTATTCTTTCCGTGACTGCCTTCTTCGGATCAATGAGGTTCTGCAGAACACACACGCACCTTTACGTGCTGATCTCTTCAGGACTTGTCCTTCATCAGCTCGCCATCTTTGTTATGAAGCTCAGCCTTTAAGGGTTTTTATCTCTCTGCCGATCTTCTCCTGAACCGACTCAACCTTTGACCTGATCCTGCCAGACTTTCCTTCCCTGTAATCTATCTTCATGGTGATTGAAATCCTTGGACAGTCTTTCTTTAGTTCCTCAAAGCCTCTCTCAAGAACACCCATAACCTCAGACCAGCTTTCACCCTCAACGATAGTTCCCATTGGTGTCAGAACATAGCTGAGCCCGGACCTGTCTATAACATCAACCACCCTGGATACGTACTCACTGACGCTTTCACCCTTGCCAAGAGGTGTCATGCTGACAAAAATGAGGAAACTCATGGTAGATGATTATATCAGGAGAGAAACCACCTTTTCCTCCGGCATAGGATGGGAAAGATGGTAACCCTGGACCATATCGCAGTTGAGGCTCCTCAGTATACTGAGCTGTTCCTCGCTCTCAACACCTTCAGCAATGGTTTTAAGGTCAAGCTTTCTTGCAAGGGATATGACCATTTCCACAATAGCCCTTGATTTATCACTCGTTACCATCTTCCTGACAAACTCCATATCAAGCTTAATAATGTCAACGGGAAGGCTCTCAAGGTAGGAAAGGGACGAGTAACCTGTCCCGAAATCATCTATAGTCACCTTTGCACCAGCTGAACGAACCCTATCAAGGAAATCCTTTGCGTACTCAGGATTTTCAACAAATAATCGCTCTGTTATCTCAAGGATAAGACCTTTTCCGGCAGTTCCGGCAATATCAGTTACAGCACTAACAAACTCCTCACTTTTAAAGCTTTTTGGAGAGATATTCACCGCAACAGGTACGGCGCTATCTATTTTCCTGAGAAATTCCATAACCCTCTTCAAAAGTTTTATCTCAAGCTCTACTATAAGTCCTGTCCTCTCAAGGGTGTATATAAACTCTGAAGGTGTATGTATGTTTCCCTCCTCATCCTTCAACCTCATCAACGCCTCCAGACCCGCTATTTCCAGGGATTGTGTTAGATAGAATGGCTGAAAATATAAAAAGAACCTGTCTTCCTTAATTGCTCTTTCAAGAGTTTCCCTCTTTTCAAGGTAATCAGACACAAGGGTATTAATTTCTTTACTAAAGAATCTGTAGGAATTCTCCCCCTCCTGCCTTGAAAAGGATAGAGCAAGAGAAGCCTTTTCAAAAAGGTCCTTTGCTGTCCGCCCATCTCTTGGATAGAGGGATGCACCGATATTGATGCTAACCCTTAAAACCTTACCTTTGATCCTGAAAGATTGGGTCACAGCATTGAAGATTTTGTCAAGTACAAGGGAAATATCGCTTTCATCAACCCCGCTAACAAACACACCAAACTCATCAGCTCCTATCCTCCCAACTATGTCCCTTTTAAAGAGGGCTCCTTTCAATACCTCTGCGATCTTTCTGAGGATCTCATCACCTGTATCAGTACCATAGACCTGATTGATCCCAGTAAATTCCCGAAGGTCTATAATGAAGAGAACGTGCTGTGATTCCCTGTCCCTTTCTATTGCCGACTGTACCTTTGAGATGAATCCCTCTCTGTTAGGGAGGTCAGTGATAATATCAAGATAACGGAGCTTCATTATCGTATCTTCAAGCTGTTTCTGGAAGGTAATATCTTTACCAAGAGAAACGTACCTTATTTCACCATCACCAACACTTACCGGAACTATCGTCTGCTCAAGGTAGAAAATACCCCCGGACTTTTTTCGGTTAACAAACATAGCCTTGAAGGATTCACCCCGACCAAGAGTCTCCCAGAGGTTCCTGTAAAATTCACCGTCGTGATAACCGGACTTAAATATCCTGGGATTCTTACCAAGGAGTTCATCTGCTGAGTACTCAGAGATTTCCTCAACAGTCCTGTTCACATAGAGTATCCTCCCCTGCCTGTCGGTTATAAGGACCCACTCGTGGCCCTTTTCAACAGCAGTGTTAATGATCTTGAGGTAGCCTTCCTTCTTTATTCTTTCCAGAGCAAAGGAAATGTCCTGCTGTATCTCCCTGAGAAGCTCGAGTTCTTCTTCGGTAAACAGGTATGGAACCGAGGAATAGATATTGAGCACGTAATCTGTCTGACCGCTTACACTTATCGGTATAGCACAGGATGAAAGGAATCCCCTTTTCAGCATTTCCTCACGCCAGGGCTCAACATCTGGATTGATTCGTGTGTCAGGATTAACAACAACCCTTCCTTCCCTCAAGGCAACAGCTGTTGGACCTCCACCAGTAGGACTGCCTCCTTTAATGTTTATCTTAAGCCTCTCAACATATCCTTCATTTACACCGTGAATGTGCAGAGGTACAACATCACCTGTTTCTCTTTTCAGGAAACCTATCCACGCCATCCTTAAACCCGCTCTGTCTATAAGTACTTCGCAAAGCTTTCTCAAAAGGTCTTCTTTTTCTACTGTTGAAATCATTAGCTGGTTTATATCCTTCAGAATGCTGAAGAGTCTCTCGTACTTCTTCCTTTTGGTTACATCAAAGAAGATAACGAACCCTGCCGGCTTTCCTTCCCACTGGATCGTCCTTGTAAAAACAGACACGTCCCTGAGGTATCCTTCCTTCGTTACCACCGGAAGGTCAACGTAAACCCTTTCAAATTGCTCACCCCTGAGCCGCCTCTGAATTGTCTCATAGGTAAAGTCCCTGAAGTCCTCAGTCACAAGGTCATGGACATTGAGTTTAAAAAGCTCCTCCGGGCTATAGTTAAAAAACTTTATCGCAACCTCATTGGCGTAAACTATTGTTTCCCTGTATATGATCACGCCTATGGAAGGCGCCTTATCCA
>JALTVH010000183.1 GCA_027049085.1 Aquificaceae bacterium
TGTTGAGAGGGAAAGGGAGATACAGGCCTTCAGACAGAAAACCTACTATCACGTTGGCGCTCTCTATGAGAAAGACGGTGTCAGGTTCAGGGCATACTACGGTACGAGGTATGAAAATCCCTCGGACGCTCAGGTAGTTAGAGAAAGAATTGAGAGGGGCATATCGGCTGTGAAGGGAATAACCGAAAGGACCGAAAAGGTTCCGCCCCCCAGACCCTTCATAACCTCAAGCCTCCAGAGCAGTGCCAACCAGATCCTTGGCTTTCCCGCAGAAAAAACCCAGGCTATCGCCCAGAAGCTCTACGAAGCCGGTTACATAACCTATCCGAGAACCGACAGCTACAGGATAAACACCGCAAGAGCAAAGGAGTTCATTGCCTTTATTGAGAGGGAATTTGGAAGGGAGTACGTTGGGAGAATAAGGAAGTTCAGGGAAGGACCCACCTCTCAGGGTGCCCATGAGTGCATCAGGCCCGTTTCTCTGAATAAACCCACCCCATCGGGCGAAGAGGGAGCCCTTTACAGGTTGATCCTCTCAAGGACCCTTGCGAGCCTCATGGCGGATATGGAGGTCATCAGAAAGGAAGTAACCATTGAAGTTGCAGTCCCTGACCTGAAGGAGCCTCTCGTCCTCACTGCAAAGGGAGCCCGAATCTCCTTTGAGGGCTGGGCAAAGGTCTATCCTTCGGATGTAAAGGAAGAAAGGATACCTGAACTTTCTGAGGACGAGATCCTTGACCTGATTGAAGCATTTATAGAGGAAAGAAAGACCAAGCCTCCACCCCGCTACACGGAAGGCTCTCTTGTAAGAACCCTTGAGAAGCTCGGAATCGGAAGGCCCTCAACCTATGCGACGATCCTCAAAACTCTCAAGAGGAGGAAATACGTCTATCTCAGCAAAAGGTCTCTGGTGCCAACGGAAACAGGATTTGAGGTGGTGGACTACCTCATGGATAACTTTCCGGTGCTCATGGATTACCGATTTACAGCACTGATGGAAGAGGAGCTTGACAGGGTGGAAAAGGGAGAGGTTGACTGGAAGGAAGTGGTGAGAAAGTTCTATGGGAAGGTCCTGAGCGAGGTTGTTTAAAGTGGCCCAGGGCGGAATCGAACCGCCGACACCCCGGTTTTCAGCCGGGTGCTCTACCAACTGAGCTACCGGGCCTTAAGTGGCGTCCCCGGGAGGATTCGAACCTCCGACCTCGAGATTAGGAATCTCGCGCTCTATCCTACTGAGCTACGGGGACAGCCAGAAAAAAAGTATAAAACGCCTCAGGATCAGTTGCAATTAATTGAGAACTTCAATAAACTATTTCCAAAAATTAGGGGAGGTCGGGAAGATGAAGAAGCTCATTAGGGTAGGAACACTTTGTCTGGCCTTTACATTCCTATCGGGGTCTTGTACAAGTCCCGAGGTTTCAGACAACACAAATAATCCGAACAACCCTGGTCAGCAAACAACCGAATATTACTTGCCCTATGTTGGAAGCATTAATCTCGTTGACCCTGTTGATCCGAGCAACGTTATAAATGTGCCACCTGAGGCTTCTATGGAGGTTAAAAGGGCATTCGTAGGATTAGGAGTTCAATCTTATGATTTTCAGCAGGGAACTTTTTCAGGGCTTTATTACGATAGCCTCTTCTGGTATGAGAGCAATCCCTCTGTTGGAACCGGTTCCTATTATAAAATCAACCTTGTAAAGGGTTCACAACAGCCTTCAAAAGTGAGGATAAGTTCAGCTACCGACTTGTGTTCCCCACACAATTGGTTTTATGACCCGTTCCAGAAGAAGGGCTACATACTAACGAATAAGAAAGATGGTAATGGAAACTGTAATTGGAATACCAATGCTTATTTCCTTCACACCGGGATGGGGCCTACTGATACACCAATTGCCCTTGGAAACGTTTACACAATGATTCCCTTAAGAGGGGGGTTAACAGACCCAACCATTAAAGGATTTGCCGTTGTCTTCTGGCGGGGGACATTTAATTCTTCAGATATGGAAATCAAGTTTTCAAGATGCAACGTAGATATGTCATCGTGCACTGACCTGACATCCTATTCCAACTTAGAACTGCTTGGATGGGGATGGAATCCAAAAAGAGCTGAGGCTTATTTCTGCGTCAGGAACCAGAGCTTAAGTGTTAAAACAATATCCATAGGGCTGAATAGCTTTACAGAATTTCCTTCAACCTGCATAGTAGGTACAGTGCTTTACGACGGAAACCATTTATACAGTGTTCATGGGGGTGAAATGTTGACTGTTAACAAATACAATCCAGATAATTATTCTCATATAGCAAGAATTGGATTTGATGATTCTGAGCCTTTATATGAGGCAGAATATTTTATGTTGACTGACAATTACGTTGTGATTTTGTATTTCAACGGTTCAAAGTTTAAACTAATTGCATTTCCCAAGTCAGGGGGCGCAATGATTACTATATCAAACGATTTAAACATTGATTTGGAGGGTTTCCTCGCTGGGTATCTTCCTCTCGGTTACACATTTATTCCCTTTCCAGTTGCAATTGGGAATAAAGTCTACTTCAATGACACAAATAATGGGGCATGTATTTGGGATGGTTCTGGAACAACCTGTTCTGGACCTTCTACCTACTGGTCAGGTATAACTGTTCCGGAAGGAGGGAGGCTTAACGGTACCGGAAATGTTGTTTTTGCTCCTTCAAAGCTATTTAAAGTAAGTGGAAATACGCTTATTTCCCATGACCCTCTTTCAGGGAATGAGGCTACCATCACCGGTCTACCTCCAGGAATGACTTACTCCTTTGTTGGGATAGGAGACAAGTTCCTTATGCAGGGATTAGAGTCTTCTGACAATACTGACGTGTTCTTTATGGATATATCTACGGGTGGTTCTCAGTCAAGGCTTACATCAACCCCGAATAAGGTTGAAAAACCCATATTCCCGTGGCCAGCGTTTTGAAATTCAATTATTGACAGGAGAGAAAAAAATAGATATATTAATAGACCGCCCTGAAGATAGGGATAATCAAGAGCGGGACCTTTTGAGCCCGCCGTCTCCATGGCAACTGAATAGGAGGAAGGACCCTCATAAGCTGGGGTATCAATTGCTTGTGCCCGAAAGATTTTTCTGAAGAGTTTGATCCTGGCTCAGCGCGAA
>JALTVH010000184.1 GCA_027049085.1 Aquificaceae bacterium
AGAAGGTAAATAAGATAATACTTACAAGGCCTGCAGTAGAGGCCGGCGAGAAGCTTGGATTCCTTCCGGGAACCATAGCGGAAAAGGTCGACCCCTATCTGAGGCCCCTGTACGACGCCCTTTACGATATGGTGGACTACGACAAGGCTGCCTACCTTCTTGAAAGAAACATTATTGAGATTGCGCCCCTTGCTTTTATGAGAGGAAGGACTCTAAACGATGCCTTCATAATCCTTGACGAGGCTCAGAACGCAACGAGGGAGCAGATGAAGATGTTTCTCACAAGAGTTGGATTTGGGTCCAAGGTAGTGGTAACGGGCGACATTACCCAGATTGATCTGCCCAAAAAAGAACACTCAGGGCTCGTTGAAGCAATGAGGATCCTCAAGGGGATCAAAGGAATTGATTTTATCTGGTTTTCCCAGGACGACGTTGTGCGCCACCCGATCGTGGCAAGGATAATTGAAGCTTATGAAAAGTATGAACGAGATTCTGATAAAGACAAAGAAGGGAAAACATCTGAGGAAGGCGGTTCGCGAGAGCGCTCAGAAGATTCTTGAGATCCTATCAGTCACCGATTCGGAGCTCAGCATCCTGCTGACAGACGATGAGGAAATTGAGTCTCTCAACAACGCCTTCCGAAAGAAAAGTAGTCCCACCGACGTCCTGTCTTTCCCCATTAATGAGACTGTAGGTGGGAGAAAGATCCTCGGCGATGTGGTTATCTCTGTCGACACAGCTGAGAGACAGGCTCAGGAAAGGGGCATTACCCTGAAGGAAGAGGTAACCCGCCTCCTCGTTCACGGCATCCTCCACCTTCTGGGATATGATCATGAAAAGGGAGGAGAGGAAGAAAAGATCTTCAAAAGGCTGGAGGAGATGGTCTGTGACAGGCTTGGATCAGGCAGAGGAACTGATCACCATCGCAAGGAAGGCGGTAGCTGAAGCTTTAGAGGGAAGGGAGTTTACACCGGAGAAAGAAATACAAAAAAAATACGCAAAGAGGCAGGGGGTTTTTGTGACGATCCTTACTTATCCACAAAAAGAACTGAGAGGTTGCATAGGTGTGCCCTACCCTGTCATGCCCCTGTGGCAGGCCGTTATTTACTCCGCATTATCTTCAGCCTTCCGGGATCCGAGGTTCCAGCCCCTTACCGGGAGCGAGCTTGATAGCGTGGTCTTTGAGCTATCAATCCTGTCTGTGCCTGAGCAAATCAATAAAGAAAAGCTCACCGAGGTAATTGAGATCGGAACCCACGGGCTGATAGTGGAAAAGGGAAACCTTAAGGGACTCCTTCTCCCTCAGGTTGCCGCTAAGTACGGCTGGAATCCGGAAGAGTTTGTTCAGAATACGTGTCTCAAGGCGGGTCTCTCAAGAGACTGCTGGAGAGAAAAAGATGTAAAAATCTACAGGTTCAGCGCCGAGGCTTTTGAGGAGGTAAAGCCCTGGGGAAAAGTGTTGAGGATCTGAAAAGGATCCAGCTTGAGTGCGCCAGGAAGGTAGTAACAAGGGATGACTTTGATAGTGCAGAGACCATTGGCGGTATGGACCTCACCTTTGAAAACCACAGGAAGAATCCCACAAGAACCTGGGCAAGCCTTGTTGTCATTGAGAAAAAAACCCTTAAGGTAGTTTACGAAAAGATCATTGAAGATACAGTTGACTTTCCCTACATCCCCACCTTCCTTGCCTTCAGGGAAATGCCCGTACTCCTGAGGCTCTATGAAAAGGCAGAGGTAAAGCCCGATATCTTCTTCATAGACGGTCAGGGGAGGGCTCATCCCCGAAGGTGCGGGATCGCCTCCCATTTTGGTGTTGAAACAGGAGAGGTCACCGTGGGCGTTGCAAAAACGAGACTCTTCGGCTACTATGATGAACCCGCACCCGTCAAAGGTTCTTACACATGGCTCAAATTCAGAGGGGAGATAGTGGGGGCAGTTGTTCGCACAAAAGACAGATCTGATCCGATGTTCATATCAGTGGGCCACAGGATTTCCCTTGAAACTTCGGTAAAGCTCGTTCTTGAAAGCTCAATTTACAGAGTGCCCGAACCCACCCGTCTTGCCCATAATATTCTCCAGAAAGTTCGTCAGGGAAGCATGTTTTGACATATAATAATATTAGAATATATTAATAAAATAATACCAGGAGGTGCAGAGATGCTGCTGAACTTGGAAGTTAGGAATCAGCTAAAAGACATATTTGAAAAGGAATTTAAAGAAGCTGTAACCATAAAGCTCTTCTCTCAGGCAATCGGATGCGAGAGCTGTGAAACCGTCGAAGCTCTCGTTGAAGAACTCAGGTCAGCTGTGGGAGAGGACAAGATCGCCTACGAGCTATACTCACCTGTAATAGATAAGGAAAAGGCTGAAGAATATGGTATTGACCGCATTCCTACCATCGTTATTGAGGGAGACAAGGACTACGGAATAAGGTATATAGGTCTTCCAGCAGGCCTTGAATTCAGTACCCTCGTTCAGGGAATCCTTCAGGTCTCCAAGAGGGAACCGAAGCTTGCACCCCAGACTCTTGAACAGCTCAGAAACATAGATATCCCCATTGAGCTGATGGTCTTTGTTACAACTTCCTGCGGATACTGCCCCTCCGCCGCTATAACCGCTTACAACTTTGCCCTTGCAAGTGACTACATCACCGCAAAGGTCATTGATGCCTCGGAAAACCCTGATCTCGCTGAAAGATTTCAGGTTGTCGGTGTTCCCAAGATCGTGATCAATGAAGGTACAGCAGAGTTTGTAGGCGCACAGCCTGAAAACGCCTTCCTGGGATACATAGTTTCCGTTTACGAGAAACTCAAGAGGGAAGCCCTGACATCAAAGGAGTGATTCAAGGATCTCGAGGTTTCTGAGAGCCCGGAGGGAGGATCCCTCCCTTCTCCTCCCCTCAAGAAAGTCGTCAACCATTTCTCCCAGCTTATCCCTCTTTTCGCGCTTTGTAACCCTTTCGGCGATCACAAGCTCCTCCTTCACGAAGTCCAAAACTATCCTCCCATAAGATTTTGTCTCAATAACCCACTTCCTTGATACTTCTCCCTGATACTCCCAGGCAGTCTTAAGCTCAAAGGGGATCCCTCCCGCTTTGCCTTTGAGGAGCCATATATCTCCAGAACTGTACTCGCTAAGGT
>JALTVH010000185.1 GCA_027049085.1 Aquificaceae bacterium
CTTCTCTCCCTTGGAGAAGAGGAACTGAAAGAACTCACGATGGAAGGACCCGCAGAGGTCACCTGCAGGTTTTGCGGAAGAGTTTACCGATTTTCCATAAGCGATATAATAAATAAAGGAAAATGAAGTTCAGATACCTGATTGCCCTAATTGCCTTCTTTGTGGGTGTAACAGGCGGTAGTTCATGGGCTGAGAAGGTTCTCTGCATTCACCCCGGCCAGCCCGCTTCATACGCCCACATAGAAGGTGCTGACCTTTCGGACATTTCCCTCGGTGAGCTTCATATAGGACTTTCCCCGGACTGGATTTCTTCAGTGGAGAAAAAGCCCTTAAAAAAACCTTTACCGGAACATCAATTACTTCCTTCAATAGCCAAAAGTTCAAAGGATATTCACCCCAGGAGTAAATTATCCACAGCCCCCGTTAAATCTTTATATGAGCGGTTCAACTGGAATCTCCAAACAGTCCGGCTAATAATTTGATCTTCCCTTAACCACCTAAAGCCAGACCACCAGGAGGTGAAGTATGTTTGTGTTTTTAATAAGCCTTTTACTTGTGACGGCAGGGCTAACGGCGACAATTGAAGAGGTAATGGATAAAGCCCTCAGGGACAACCCTGAGCTGAAAGCCCTGAGGGAAGAGAAGGGGACCTTCCTTGGTCTTGAGAAGTCCCTCTCCGCCTTTCCAAATCCCGAAATCGGCTTTGAAAGCGGTTTTCTTACAACAGACATAGACGGAAAGCCAAGGGGCAGAGGACTATACCTCCTTGACCTGAGTCAGGAGATACCCCTCTGGGGTGTTAGAGGTAAAGGGAGAGAGCTTGCAAGGTCTATGGGAAAGTCCTTTGAGTGGCAGATTGAGCAGAGGAAAAGAGAGATTCTGGGAGAGGTTTATGCCAGTTTTTACAGAGCTCTGTTCAGGAAGGAAGTGCTCAGGATTGCACGTGAAAATCTGAGGGTAGCAGACGAGGTTCTCAAATTCGTGAAAACCGCCTACGAACTGGGAGAGGTGACGGAGCTTGAACTTTACAGAGCTAAGAGGGAAAAGGACCTTGCACTTACAGAGGTAAAAATTGCTGAAGCTGAGCTTGAAGCCTCACTGAGGGAGTTATCAAGAACTGTAGGTTCAGAAATTGATAATGTGGAAGGCGACCTCTCGGTAGTCAGGGAGATTGAGGATATATCACCCGATGAGGTTCCATCTGTAATCGCTCTGAAGAAAGAGATAGAGTCCTTTGACAGGCAGATAGAACTTGAGAAAGCGCTTGCAAAACCTCAGCTTTCAGCGGGCTTTGTCATTGAAGATTCCGATGAGGGTTACTACGGTCTCAGAGGCGCTCTTTCTCTGGGAATCCCTATCTTTTACAGAAGGCAGGGAGAAATAATTGAAGCGACTTCAAGAAAGAAGGCAGCGGGTGAGCTTTTGAAGGGAGAAACTTTCAGGATCAATCAGTCCCTTGAATCAATAAGGGTAAGGTACGAGACCCTGAGGGAAACCCTCAGAAGCCTTGAGGACAAAACCATTCCCACCGCAAAAAAGGAGCTTGAGCTCGCCCTCAGAAGCTACAGGCTCAGGAGCATAACGCTCCTTGAACTCTCTGATACAAGGCGGAGGTATTACGAGCTCCTTACCAGAAGGGCAGAGATACTGCGGGACCTTCATGAGGTCTATTCCCTTTACATTTCCTTCGGAGGTTGGAAGCCATGAAGAAAATAGCTGTTTTGGGATTGACTCTTCTACTTGCGGTGAGCTTTGAGGCGGGTGCTGACCGCTACTCACCAAAAGAGACGCCTAAAGAGAAGAAGGAAGAACATGAGAAAGGAGAGATCCATCTTGAAGATTCAGCCATTAAAGACCTTGGAATAAAAATTCAGGTGGTAGAAAAGCGAAGGGCTGGAAGGTTGATCAGGATCCCGGCTGAGGTTGTTGAAAACCCCCTCCTCAGCTTCACTGTCTACAGCCCTGTGGAAGGGATAGTGAGAAAGCTCCACGTCAAGGAAGGTGACCGCGTCAAAAAAGGCCAGAAGCTGGCAGAAATTTACTCCCCAGAGCTTGCAGACCTTATCGGGGAGATTGAGATGGCAAGGGTGCGCACCGAAACAGCAAAGAAGATTTACGAAAGGGATAAGGAACTCTATGAACAGAAGGTTATACAGTACACACGCTTTTACACATCCCAGATGGAGTACGAGAGGGCATTGGGTGAGCTTAAAGCCCTTGAGGAGAAATTGAAGAGCTACGGTGAGGTTAGGAGATACCACCTGATCCTCAGGTCTCCGGTCAACGGCTATGTGGTAACACAGAACGTGGTTGAAGGTGAAAGCGTAGGTCCCGACAGAAAGCTCTTTGATGTCCACTCTCACGATGTTCTGTGGGTCTACGGCTGGGCAAGTGAAAAGGATGCAAAGTCCCTGACCAGAGGAATTAAAGGGAGCATCAGAGCTTCCGAGGATTCTCTAAGGTGCAGAATAGATTACATTGGCCACGAGGTTGACCAGAAAACGAGGAGAGTCAAGGTAAGGTGCGTTGCAAAAAACACACAGCACCTTCTCAAGCCGGGCATGTTTGTCACCCTTGAAGTGACCACCGGCAGGGAAAGGAAGATCGTTATTCCAAAGAGCGCGGTGCAGGAAATTGAGGGAAAGAATATAGCCTTTGTCAGAACAAAGGATGGCTTTGAACCAAGGGAGTTACACATCTCAAGAGAGCTTGACGGTTACGTAGTGGTTGAAGAGGGCCTCAAAGAAGGTGAAAGGATCGCAGTTTCAGGAACTGTTTTCCTCAAAACCAAGCTCGTTGGGGTTGAAGAGGGAGGACACGCCCACTGAGGAGGTAAGGGATGTTCAGGACTATACTCAGGTTTCGTCTCCTTGTTTTGCTTGCCCTTGCAGGCACAGTTGTTTACGGTGTTTACAGCTTTAAGAAGCTTCCCATAGATGCCTTCCCCGATCCCACACCCGTTCAGGTAAACATCTACACCGAGGCTCCGGGCCTTTCTGCTGAAGAAGTTGAGACTCTGATCACCATCCCCGTTGAGTCAGTAATGAACGGCCTTAAGGACGTCGTTCTTGTGAGAAGTGTCTCAATACCTGCCCTCTC
>JALTVH010000186.1 GCA_027049085.1 Aquificaceae bacterium
CTTAGCGACGTTCCCAAAGTCAAGGATGACCTTTTAACGGGTAAAGTAAAGGTTTACCGCTGGAGCATGAAGGAGTTTGCCCTTGAAGGGCTGATCAGATTCATGTTTGCAGAGGGAGAGGAGGGTGCAACCAACATTCACTATGTAATAGACAGGGTCTCTGAGCGCCTTTACAGGCTGGCTAAGGAATCAAAATCAGATATCCTCACCGATGACTACGGCAGGGAAATAAGCGGTCTCGGCGACCTGGTCAGACTCCTCCAGGAGGTCATTGAGGAGAAGGAATCGGGCAAGGATGAGGATCGTTACAGATCCTGGTTCGGAACCGCAGCAACCGCCACCGCCTACGCTTTCCTAAGACGATTCCACCACGCCTCATCCCACTGCAAAAGCCTAGTCCACAGCACAGAAACCTCAAGGATAGAGTGGACATCCCACCGCCTTACCGTTATTGACATATCGGAACTCCACGCTGTCGCCAAGATGTTCGTGGTCGGTTCGGTTCTCAGAAAGATCTTCAGGGAGAAGGAAGAGTCGGGGAATCCCTATCCTAAAATATTCGTAGTTCTTGACGAACTAAATAAGTACGCTCCAAAGGACAGATGGAGCCCGATAAAGGATATTCTGCTTGACATAGCGGAGAGAGGGCGTAGCTTGGGAATTATATTGATAGGCGCACAGCAGACCGCAAGCGAGGTGGAGAAGAGGATCATAGCCAACTCTGCGGTGAAGGTAACGGGGAGGCTTGACAGTGCGGAGCTGATGAGCAAAGAGTACGAGTTTCTCACGGGCAACTTCAAACAGAGGACGATGATGCTCAAAAAGGGAACGATGGTGCTCTATCAGCCCGACATTCCGACGCCGATGATGGTAAACTTTCCAATTGCGCCCTGGGCAACGAGAAAGGAGGAGGTTGAGGAGGAAGTGCATGTTCCTGAAGAGTTTAAGAACTTTTAGTTTTCTCTTTCTCCTTGTAGCGACCGCCTTCGGCGGTATTACGGGAACAAGGTACGGAATCTACGAAGACAAAACACGGATCGTTTTCAACCTTTCCGAAAAGCGCGATTTCAGGGTCTTTGTGGTTGAAAATCCGAGGCGGATAGTTGTCGATATCTTTGGTGAGAAGAAGGTACGGAAGCTCAGGCTTCCGCCGGGAGTTCGTTACAGGGTAGGCTTCCACAAGTGGGGAACAAGGATCGTTATCCAGTACGGTGGAGAGTTTTCAATAAAGTACTTCAAACTCTACAATCCCTACAGAATCGTTCTTGATATATACCGTGAGGAAAATGAGATCTACACAGAACTCATGAAGATCCTTCAGGAAGAGGATAGACAGAGAAAGCTGGAACAATCCCAGCCAAAAGCAGTGGAGGTCAAGAAGGAGATTAAAGATAAAGACCCTGTTCTGGGAATCATTGCAAAGGCAAAGTCACAGCCCATGGTATACGAGGAGAAGGTTATAGTTCTTGATCCAGGACATGGAGGTCACGACCCTGGTGCCATTGGTTACGGCAGGATCAGGGAAAAGGATATAAATCTCGCAATAGCTAAAAAGGTTGCTCGTTATCTTCAAAAGGATGGCAGGTTCAAGGTCATACTTACAAGGAAGGGAGACCGCTTTATTCCCCTCCACAGAAGGGCTGAGATAGCCCTGAGGAACAGAGCAGACCTCTTTATCAGCATACACTCTGATGCTGCACCAAAGGGCTACAGGAGGGCAAGGGGCACGCAGGTCTTTGCTCTCTCTTACAAGAGGGCTATAGAGAAAAAGAGCCAGATCATTAATAGCAGGCGCTACGCAAAGCTTGTTCTCGGTGACGCTGCTGACATAAGGTCAGGGGTAGTTAAAAGGGTGCTTGCAGATCTTGCCATTGATGTGACTCTTTCCGAGAGCGTGTACTTTGCAAGGCTTCTTGCCAGAGAGCTGAAAAAGGTTGCGGGAAGGCAGGTTCGCTTTAAGGGTATAAACAGAGCGGGCTTTGCTGTTCTCAAAACGCCGGGGATCCCTTCTGTTCTTGTTGAGACAGGGTTCATCACCAATCCCACCGAAGCCAAGAGATTGAGGGATCCGAAGTTCCAGCAGAAGATCGCTTGGTCAATATACAGATCCATAGTCAGGTATTTTTACGGGAAAGAGTACACAAAGAAGCTTGTAAAATTCTGATCTCAGGAAAGTACAGGAGGGTGGCCTGATGATCCCACTTTTGATCCTGCTGCTGTGGCATGCAATCGCTTCTGGCAGGGTTTTTCTTGACTCTCCCGGTGAGGTTAAAAAGTTTCCCTTCATAAAATATGAAACCGTCTGGACTGGGACACCTGCAGAAAGGTCCGATGTTGCGGTTCCTAACGTTGTAATAACCTATGGTAAAGGAGAGGGCAAAAGGGTTATTTCCGTCTCCGCGGAAATAGCCTACTACTTAGGACAGTGGACCAGCGATCCGGGGCTAAGCCCGCGCCTTGTAAGAAAGGGCAGAACCCCATCGGTTATCCTTCCCCTTGAAAAAGCCTTTGCAACGGGGAGAAACATGATCATCGTTGGCACAAAGAACCCGGTAGTAAGGAACCTGGCAATGAGGTTTAAGGGTCCAACCCTGAAGGTTATAGACTGGAAGGGCAGAAGAGTTCTAATAGTCGGCGGTAGAAATCCCTCAGAGGTATTTACCGCAGGAAGGTTCCTGGCAAGAAGGATCATAGGTTTCAAAGCTGGTGCCTACAGGACCTTTTTCAGCTTTGTAAAGCTAAGGGGGATGATTGAAAAGGGAGAATTCAGCTCAGCTTATGACCTCCTTGTAAGTCCCGAAGGTGTATCAGCCTGTGGGAAGAACCTTTCCCTGATGGCTCCCATGGTTCTCAAGTTTTCAAAGGATGTAAAGGCCGTTGTTAAGCGCAGAAACAGGATCCTCTACACTCAGCTCGCCAGTGCTCTTAAGGAAGGTGATGGGGAAAGGGCTCGGGACCTCTGGATAAAAGCTATGGTAACCTGCTACCAGTGTCACCAGGGTTTGGGAATCCCAAGGCTTAGGAAGTTTGTCCCCGCCGAGTCGATTCATTCTAAACATCAGAGGATCACCCAGAACTGGGGTATGTCCTGC
>JALTVH010000187.1 GCA_027049085.1 Aquificaceae bacterium
CCGTCTCCTTCGTGCCCCTCTTTGCTCTTGAAGGTCAGGCCGGAAGGCTGTTCAAACCTCTTGTGGCAACCAAGACTCTCTCCATGCTTGTTGCAGCGATAATATCTGTCATCATCGTTCCAGTTCTCATTTACTTCCTTGTCAGAGGCCATATCCCGCCCGAGCACAAAAATCCCATAGTGAGATTCTTAATCAGGGTTTATGACCCTCTCTTTCACTCTGCAGTAAAGCTAAGATACCTGATGCTCCTTCTGTTCGTGCTTATGGGAATAGGCACTGTTTACATTTACGAGAAGCTCGGAAGGGAGTTCATGCCTCCTCTCAACGAGGGAACCCTCCTTTACATGCCGACTTCAGTTCCGAGCGTCTCAAGGCAGGAAATCTTCAGAATCATAAATATTCAGGACAGGATCCTGAAGGAGTTTCCAGAGGTCCAGAGCGTTTACGGAAAGGCAGGCAGGGCTGAGACAGCGACGGATCCAGCCCCCTTTTCTATGATAGAAACCTTCATAACTCTCAAGCCCGAGAGTGAATGGCGAAAAGTCAAGGAAGAGAGGTTTTACTCAAACTGGAAGATACCAGAGGCTGTAAAGAACCTGCTCAGGAAGGTCTTTCCCGAAGAGAGACCTATTGAATTCACCGAGCTGATAAGAGAGATGGACCAGGCGATTTCCGTACCTGGCCTTTCCAACATGTGGACCATGCCTATAAAGGGAAGGATTGATATGATAACCACGGGCATTCAAACGCCCCTTGGGATAAAGATATACGGAGATGACATCAACAGGCTCAACCACATAGCCCAGCAGATTGAGCAGATGATCAAAGACGTTGACGGGATAATGAGCATCTTTGGCGAGAGGTCAATAAAGGCAACCTACGTTGAGATCATCCCGAGAAGAGAAGTTCTTGAGAGGTACGGTCTCACCGTTTCTGATATAAACATGGCTATCGCCCAGCTCTTTGCCAACTCACCTGCATCAACGATGATCCTCGGGAGGGAACGCTACGGTATTACTCTCGGTGTTCCCCTGGACTACCGCTATGACCTTGAGAACCTGATGATTCCCCTCAAAGACAGGCTCATTCCCCTCTCCGCTGTCGCAAGGATCGTTAGGACCGAGAGTCCTATCAGCATCAAGTCAGAGAATGGTCTGCTCACAAGCTACGTGTTTATAACACCTGATCCCAAGGTTGACATGGGAACCGTCATCTCAAGGGCGGAGAAGGTCCTTCAGGAAAAGCTCAAGCTTCCTAAAGGTTATTACTACGAGTGGAGCGGACAGTTTGAGTACTGGAAGAAAGCATTAGAGAACCTGAAGGTTATAATTCCCATCGTTATACTCCTAATAGTTCTACTCGTTTACTTTACCTTCAACAGGCTCTTTGAGACTATACTTGTTCTGCTCACTTTGCCTGTGGCAACCTTTGGAGGTCTATTACTTATGTATCTCCTTGGCTACAACATATCAATAGCCTCAATTGCTGGATTCCTTGCCCTCCTGGGAATCGCCGCTGAGATGGGAATAGTTATGGTGGTTTACATTCAGAACTCCCTGCTTCACAGAGCTCTTGAGCTTGGAGGACGGATAACCACCAGAGAGGAAGCCTTTGAGGCAATTTATGCAGGTGCGGTTAAAAGGATCCGTCCCATCTTCATGACCTTCTCAGCTATCCTCCTCGGACTTCTGCCAATTATGAGCGGTCACGGAACCGGCTCTGAAGTAATGTCCAGAATAGCCGCGCCAATGGTAGGCGGAATCCTCTCAACCTTCATCATAGTCCTTCTCTTCGTCCCCGCCCTTTATGCCATATATATGGAGTTGACCACGAGGAGGCAAGAGTAAAACTTCACACTCCTGTACATTATTAAAGCATACACATACTTGAATACACCGGGCTTGTGTGTATATTTAAATACATGAAGTCAAGGAAGAACATTTCACTTTCCAAGGAGGCGGTTGAGTTTCTTAGTAGGTTGTCTATGGAAACAGGAAAATCACAGAGTGAGATTATAGAACAGCTTATCAGGGAAAAGTATGAAGAAGAGAATAAAAAGAGAAAGCTAAAAGCCTTTAAAAAAATGGTAAGACTTGTCCGGAAGGCAAAACCTGTGGCGGGAAAAGATATCTCATTCAAAGAATCCAAGGGAGAGATGGGGATTGAAAAATATTTCTAAGGTCTTTTTAGATGCAAATATTTTATTTGATTTATGCCTAACGGACAGGCCTTTTTACAAATATTCCGAGAGGGCAATTGGCTATTTACTTGAACACGGAGGAACACTCTACACAAGCTCGGATTTCGTCACCACCGTTTATTATGTATTTTCCAAAATTATTAAAAATCGGAATTTGGCCCTTGAATTGCTTGAAAGTATAATTTCTTACACCACACTTGTCCCATTTTCCAACAAAGAAGTTGAAATGGCTTTTAGATTGATGGCTGAAAATAGAAAATTCAGGGATCTTGAAGACACGCTTGTTTATGTTCTTGCTAAACGAATAAATTGTGACCTCATTCTCTCTAACGATGGATCTTTTTATTCACCTGATCTTTCTGTTATGGATTCAAAAAAGTTTTGTGAGATTTATTGTAATTGAGCTTGATGATGATTAACTTATCCCACTGACATAGTTTAGCTTCCCATTCTCTGCAGCTTCTCTTCGTTGCCGAGGACGAGGATCACATCGCCCTTTTTTATCTCTTCCCCTGCTTTGGGGTTTACTATAACGCTCTCTCCCCTTTTTATTGCGAGGACGTTAACCCCATATCTGTTTCTGAGGTCAAGATCTTTGAGGGTTCTGCCCGTTAACCTCTCCGGGGCTTCAAGCTCGTAGATACTGTAGCCCGGTGCAAAAGGTATTTCCTCAATGATTCCCGTTAGAAGGAGGGACCTTGCGAGCTTGACCGCTACCTCCCTTTCGGGATAGACCACCCTCTTTACTCCAAGCCTTTTGAGGACCTCACCGTGAAGAGGATTGATCGCCTTGGCTATGACCTCTTTCACTCCCCTGTCAAGGAGAAGAACGGTAACAAGAATGCTTGCCTCAACGTTTACACCGATGCTCACTATTA
>JALTVH010000188.1 GCA_027049085.1 Aquificaceae bacterium
GTGTTCTTGATATAGTGGGTAAGTTCTTTAAAGCAAAAAGTAAAATACGTCTGAGATACGCTGTTTACGGAACCCTCGTTGACGAAAAGGGCGAGCCTCTGGATGAGGGTATCCTGATTTATTACAGGGCCCCCCACAGTTACACGGGCGAAGACATGGTTGAGATAACCCTCCACGGCAACCCGCTCATACTCAAGAGAGCGGTTGAGATCTTCACCTCAGCCGGCGCAAGGCTTGCTGAGCCGGGTGAATTCACCAAGAGGGCATTCCTCAATGGAAAGATGGACCTCACACAGGCAGAAGCGGTTGCCGAGCTCATCAGTGCAAAGACAGAACTTGCAAGGAGGGTTGCCTTCAGACAGTTAAGGGGTGAACTGAGCGGATATATCAAACCCTTGAGGGAAAGCCTCCTTGAACTCTGTGCCTACCTTGAGGCAGACATTGAGTTTGCAGAGGAGGACATACCTACCCTCAGCAGGGATCAGGTTATAACAATGACCCGAAGGGTCCTTGAAGGAATTGATAAGCTCCTTGAAAAGGCGCAGCTCGGAAGGGCTATAAGGGAAGGGATCAGGCTTGCTATAGTAGGAAGGCCCAATGTGGGAAAGTCCTCACTCTTTAACGCCCTCCTTCGTCAGGATAGAGCGATCGTAACTGACATAGAGGGGACAACGAGGGATTACATAGAAGAAAGCGTTAACCTGCGGGGCATACCCATTAACCTAATTGATACTGCCGGGATCAGAGAAACAGAGGACAGGGTTGAAAGGATAGGCGTAGAGCGGTCTCTTGAGAGGATCGAAGAAGCGGATGTAGTCCTCTTTGTGGTTGACGGATCTCAGGATCTTACAGAAGAAGACCGGAAGATTTACAGGATGCTTGAAAGGAGGGACGTTATAGTAGTGGTCAATAAGATCGATCTCGGTGAAAAGGTTTCACTTGAATTTGATGGAAAACATTCTATAATAAAAGTTAGCGCCCTGAAGGGGCATGGAATCCAGAACCTTGAGGAAGAAATCCTTAAAAAAGCAGGTGCCTTAACAGGTGAGGGCTTAAATATATATGTTTCCATCAGACATGCACAGCTTCTCAGGAAAGCGAGGGGTGTACTTGAGAAGTTTATAGAAATGTATCAGAGAGAGGAAGTGAGTCCGGAGATCGCCATGCTTGATATAAGAGAAGCTGCAGACTACCTCGGGGAAATTATTGGGGAGGTCACTGCTGAAGACATACTTGGAAATATCTTTTCAAGATTCTGCATAGGAAAATAAACAGGAGGCTGTGATGCAAGAACTGGAGGAAAAAAGAGGCTACACACTTGAACAGCTTAAAAAGATGACACTTCAGGAACTTCAGAAACTGGGCAAAGACCTGGGTCTTCAGAGAACAACGGGACTCAAGAAAGAGGAGCTAATCGAAAGGATCCTTGCAACCCAGGCAAAGGATGACGGCCTTGTTTTTGTCAAGGGCGTCCTTGAGATACTCCCAGAAGGTTACGGCTTTATGAGGAGTTCCCAGAACAACTACATGCCGAGCTGGGACGACGTTTACGTTGCACCCTCCCAGATCAAGAAATTCGGTCTCAAGAACGGCGACACGATAGTTGGCTTCGCAAGGCTCCCGAAGGAAGGGGAAAAGTACAAGGCTCTGATCAAGATGGAAGCGGTCAACGGTCTGACCGCAGATCCGGATGTCCTCAGAAACAGACCCGTTTTTGACAGGCTGACGCCTTTCCACCCAACAGAGAAGTTTAACCTTGAATTTCAGCCAAACGAACTCTCCACAAGGGTCATAAGCCTCATATCACCCATTGGAAAAGGGCAGAGGGGAATGATAGTAGCGCCTCCGAAGGCTGGAAAGACAGTTCTCCTTCAGAAGATCTCAAGGGCTCTGATAGAAAACCATCCTGAGGTTCACCTGATCATCCTCCTCATTGACGAGAGGCCTGAAGAGGTTACAGAGATGAGGAGGATAGTGGGCGACGGTGCGGAGGTGGTTGCCTCCACCTTTGATGAACCACCAGAGAGGCACATGCAGGTCGCAGAACTCGTTATTGAAAAGGCAAAACGGCTCGTTGAGCTAAAGAACGACGTAGTAATTCTCCTTGATTCAATGACAAGGTTTGCAAGGGCTTCCAACGCGGTCACACCACCCACAGGAAGGGTCCTTTCCGGCGGAATAGAGGCAACTGCCCTCCAGAGGCCCAAAAAGTTCTTTGGTGCGGCAAGGAATATAGAGGAGGGCGGTTCTCTGACGATAATAGCAACAGCTCTTATTGAAACGGGATCAAGGATGGACGACGTTATCTACGAGGAGTTCAAGGGAACGGGCAATATGGAGATCCACCTTGACAGGAGACTGATGGAAAGAAGAGTCTTTCCCGCAATCAATATAGAGAAATCGGGAACAAGGAAGGAAGAGCTCCTTGTTGAGGACTGGGAGCTTCAGAGGATGTGGGTCCTAAGGAAGTTCCTTGCTACTATGGACCCCGTTGAGGCAATGGAGTTCTTGCTTGACAAGCTCAAGAGGTTTAAGACAAACAGAGAGTTCCTCAAAGCCATGAACGCATAGTATAATTTTCTTTTGTCTTTCGGAGGAGGTTATGAAGAAGGATATCCACCCGGAGCTTAAAGAAACGACCTTTGTGTGCGGATGTGGTAACACCTTTAATTTGCTCTCAACAAAGGGCGGGACCGTGCACATTGAAGTCTGCAGTCAGTGTCATCCCTTCTACGCCGGGAAGCTCAGGATCAAACCCCTTTACTATCAGCTTACCGCTCCCGGTGAAAAGAAGGAAGGTTAATGCTCAGAAAGGAGCTGATAGAAAGGTTAGAGAGGATCTCTGAAAGATACAGAAAGATAGAAGAGGATCTTTCCAGACCAGAAACCATCAAGGACATTAAAAAATTTAAGGAACTCTCAAGGGAACACAAAGAGCTAAGCGAGATCTGGGAAACTTACAACGAGTACAAAAAAGCCATTCAGGACTTCAGGGAGACCAAAAAGATGATACGGAGTCCCGATCCGGAACTCAGAAGCCTTGCAGAGGAGGAGGCACAGAGGCTCAGGCAAAAAATTGAGGACCTTGAGGGACAGCTCAGGGTTCTTCTGATTCCCAAAGATCCCAATGACTCCAAGAACGTTATCCTTGAAATAAGAGCCGGGACGGGAGGTGAAGAGGCAGCCCTCTTTGCGGGAGATCTGATGAGAATGTATCAGAAGTACGCCGAGGAAAAGGGCTGGAAGGTGAGTGTTTTGAGCTCAAACAGAACGGGTCTTGGCGGTATAAAGGAGGCGGTTCTGCTTATAGAGGGCGACGGTGCCTACTCAAGGCTTAAGTACGAAAGCGGTGTCCACAGGGTTCAGAGGATCCCCGTAACTGAGTCGGGGGGACGTATCCACACCTCAACCGCAACGGTTGCTGTCCTGCCTGAGGCTGGCGAGGAAGAGGTGGAAATAAACCCGCAGGAAATAAAGGTTGAGACATTCAGAGCATCAGGAGCGGGCGGACAGTATGTAAATACCACAGAAACAGCAGTTAGAATAACTCATCTGCCAACGGGAATAGTGGTTTCCTGCCAGGATGAGAGATCCCAGTTCCAGAACAAACAGAAGGCTCTCAAGATACTGAGGGCAAAGCTCAAAGACCACTACGAGAGGAAAAAGAGAGAAGAAATAGCAAGGGAGAGGAAGGAACAGGTCGGAACCGGTGAAAGGAGCGAGAAAATAAGAACCTACAACTTTCCCCAGAACAGGGTAACAGACCACAGGATAAATCTGACCCTCTACAGGCTCCCAGACATCCTTGACGGAAAGCTTGATGAGATCATTGAGGCACTGAGAGCAAAGGATATTGAGGAAAAGCTCAAACTCGTTGAAGCCTGATCATTTGAGGGGGATACTGATCCAGAGCTCTTCCCTCTCCTCTTCGTTTTTCTTGAGGGCAACGTCAATTCCTGAGGCATCAAACTGGGGATACTTGGAAAAGAGGGAAATTAAGTCCTCTTTGAGCTGGTCAACAACGTTGGGTGGAAGCCCCTGCCTTTCGTAGCTCAGAACGAGCATCAGCCTCTGCTTTGCTATATCCCTGCTTTTTCTTTTAAAAAGGGATCCGAGTCCGAACAAGCCTATCCTCCAAAGAGTCTGCTGAGGAAGCCTTCCTTTTCGCCGTAGCGCTCTATGGGAACATCCTCTCCAAGGGTCCTCCTTGCCACATCCATGATCGCTTTGGAAGCATTGAACTTGTCCTCAAGAACGATCGGCTCTCCCCTGTTGGTGAAGTCAACGAGCTTTTCTTCTTCCGGAACCACACCCATCAGAGGTGCCTTAAGTATCTCCACCACGTCTTCTACGGAGAGCATCTCGCCCTTTTTGACCATCTTCCACCTTATCCTGTTGATTATCACACCGTAGGAATCTTTATCCATACTTTCAAGGAGACCGATTACCCTGTCTGCGTCCCTGACCGATGAAACTTCGGGATTGACTACTATGTAGGCTCTGTCAGAAGGAGAAACCGCTATGCGAAAACCCTGCTCTATCCCGGCAGGGGAATCAATTATGATGAAGTCAAACTCCCCTTTGGACTTGAGGTCCTTTACAAGCTCAAGCCACTTTTCCGTGTTGACCGCATCTTTGTTCTTGGTCTGGTTTGCGGGAAGCAGGTAGAGGCTTAGTCCTCTTTTGTCTTTGACAAAGGCTTTATGGGCTGGCACCCTTCCCTCAAGGACGTCAAGGATGTCATAGACTATGCGATTCTCCAGCCCCAGGATCATATCAAGGTTTCTCAGACCTATATCAGCATCTATCAGAAGTACCTTTTTCCCGAGCTTTGCAAGGGCTACGCCGAGGTTGGCTGTGATCGTTGTCTTTCCCACTCCCCCCTTTCCCGATGTTATTACCACAACCTCTGTCATCAAAGCCACCTCAAACCTTTTCTAAAACTATCATACCATCCTCAACCTTTGCAACCTCCGGATAGCCCGGAGAACGCCTTTCGCTCTCCTCACTGATAGCGATCTTTTTACCTATCCTTATCTGCTGGGGCTCCATCCTCTGGGCAACTACCACCGCCGACTCATCCCCCAGGGCTCCGGCGATGGCGACACCTCGTAGAGTGCCCATCACTATGATGTTTCCGACAGCTACCACTTCCGCATCTCTGTTCACGTCTCCCAGGATCAGGACGTCCCCTCCGTGCTCAATTTTCTGACCGGATCTGAGATGCCGGTCAACTATCAGGAGTCTCTCTACCTCTGATTTTTTGTGCCTCCTGTCATCCGCACTGACCTTTCTTATGTTCTCAAGCTCCCTCTCTGAAAGAGCCCTTTCTATTTCCTTAATCCAGGTTTTGGGAACCTTTTCAGGATTCTCTATGATGAAGTAGCTACCCTGAAAGAGCTTTCCCCTGAACTTCTTCCGGAGGTCTTCCCTGAGATCCTTGAGAGAGGTCTTTTCCTTTATTCTGATAGAGATAACAGGAAGGGTAACGCCTCTTATCTCCAGCACTTCAGAGATATTATATCAGTGAGTATGGCTGTGTCCTTTAAGGGTGCTCTGGCTCATCAGTGGACATGAAGGGGGACAGGAGTGACCTTCCCTCTCAAGCTGTATGGTAGTGTGCTCTATACCGTGTTTCTTTACAGCCTCCTCAATGTCTTTGAGGATCGTATTACAGGCGGTGAGGTCTTCCACCACTACGTGGGCAGTCAGGACAACGTTCCCGGGCGTTATAGACCACACATGCAGGTCATGAACATCAAGAACACCTGGAACCTTCCTTATGTCACCTTCAAGCTCTTCAGCAGAGATCTCTGAAGGTGCAAGCTCAAGGAGAATCGCAACGGAAGTTTTTATTACCGAGTAGGCGCTTGGAAGAATCAGTAGACAGACCGCAAGGCTCAGAATAGGGTCTGCAATGTACAGGTGCCAGAAGGTTATGGCAAGACCTGCCATGATAGCTGACACCGACCCGAGGGTATCAGTAACAACGTGGAGGAATGCAGCCCTGACATTGATGTTTTCCGCAGAGCTCCTGTAGAGCATGTATCCAACAATGAGGTTTATGATCAGGCCTATCGTTGCAATTATCAGCATCTGGGGACCGAGGACCTCTTCGGGCGTAATGAACCTCTGAACCGCCTCGTAACCGATGTAGCCGATCAGGGCAATTAGAAACACACCGTTGGCAAGTGCCGCAAGAACCTCAAGGCGGTAAAGACCGTAGGTCATGTTCTTGCCCTTTGTTTTAACGACGAGGTACTGAGCTATCAGGGCGATTAGAAGGGATACGCTGTCGGTGAGCATGTGGCCTGCGTCGGATAGAAGGGCGAGGCTGTTGGTTAAAAAACCGCCGACCAGCTCAACAAAGGCAAAGGAAAAGATCAGGATAAAGCCAACAGTTAAGACCCTTATGCTGTCGCGCCGGTCCATCCTTCAGAATATAATAGCGGTAAGGAAGTAATCGGTAATCAGGATCAGCATGGAGGATGTCACAACTGAATTTGTTGTTGCTCTTCCCACACCCTCGGTGCCACCGCTTGTGTAGTAGCCAAAGTAACAGCTTACCGTTGCAATGATAAAGCCAAAGACAAAGGCCTTGTACAGTCCGCCCACAATGTCGTAAAATTCGGTCAGGTCAACCATCTTCTGCCAGTAGAGGTACTCATTAACTTTAAAGAGCTTTGTTGCAACGAGCCATCCCCCGAAGATCCCCGCAACGTTGGAGAGGATCGTCAGGAAGGGAACTCCAACGGTGGTTGAAAATAGCCTGGGCGTCACAAGGTACCTTACTGGATTGACTGCCATCACTTCAAGGGCATCTATCTGCTGGGTGATCCTCATGGTGCCGATACTTGCGGTCATTGCTGATCCCACCCGTGCTACAACCATCAAGGATGTGAGAACGGGACCAAGCTCTCTGCCCATTGATAGGGCTACCACAGCGCCGATCAGGTACTCGGCATTGAAGCGGTGGAAGGTGCCGTAAGTCTGGAGGGCTATCACTCCACCGGTGAAGGTAGAGGTTACAAGGACCACGAGGGAGGTCTCAGCGGCTATGTAGGTGAACTGGTCTGCAAAGTGCCTTGCCTTGGGCGGGTTCCTGAAGAAGTAGTAAACCGCCTGAAGGGCAAGAAGAGTAGCCTTTCCCACCTCTTCAGATAACTTGAAGAACCAGTTCATCAGAACTCCCCGACGTGCTTTATATAGTTATCAAACCTCTCCCTCACCTCTTCCATAAAGTCCCCTCCCAGCTTCTCTAAAAGAGCGTCCGCTAAGATAATAGAAAGCATTGCTTCCCCTACCACCGATGCTGCGGGGACTGCGACAACGTCTGTCCTCTCTTTACCAGCCCTGAGACCTTCCTTTGTCTCTATATCCACGGACCTCAGGGGATTCTTGAGTGTGGGGATCGGCTTCATGGTCACCCTGACAAGAATCGGCATGCCGTTGGTTATCCCTCCCTCGGTACCCCCGAGGTTATTGGAATACCTGAAGTAGCCCCTTTCCTGATCATAGCCGATCTCGTCGTGCACCTCAGAGCCAAGCCTCACAGCCGACTCAACGCCAAGACCTATCTCCACCGCCTTCATAGCCTGGATGCTCATCATTGCCTGAGCTATCCTTCCATCAATCCTCCTGTCCCACTGGATGTGGCTCCCCAGACCCGGCGGAACGCCGAGGGCAAAGACCTCAAACATACCCCCCGCACTCTCACCTCTCTCCCTGACCGAGTCAATGTAATTCTTGAACTCACTGTCCTTTGAGGGATCCGGAAACCTGACCTCCGACTTTTCCGCAAGCTCATGCCTCTTTAAAAGGTCTCCCTCTTCAATGGGAAAGGAACACTCACCGATGTTCACAACGTAACTGCCAACCCTTATCCCCAGCTCCTCAAGAAACCTCTTGCAGACAGCACCAACTGCGACTCTTGCAGAGGTTTCCCTGGCAGAAGCTCTTTCAAGTATATTCCTGAGGTCCCGCTGGTTGTATTTGATCCCACCTGAGAGGTCTGCATGGCCTGGTCTTGGACGGGTAAAGGGAACGTAGGAAGGAGGTGGATCTCCAGCAACAGCCATTTTGTCTTTCCAGTTTTCCCAGTCCCTGTTCTCAATCCAGAGGGTTATGGGCGCGCCTATAGTTTTCCCGAACCTGACCCCAGAGAGGATCCTTACCCTGTCTTTTTCTATCTTCATCCTCCCTCCTCTGCCATAGCCCCTCTGCCTTCTGGCAAGCTCTCTGTTTATGTAATCTTCTGAAACCTCAAGGTTTGCGGGGATACCCTCAAGGATTGCGGTTATTCCCTGACCATGGGATTCACCCGCTGTTAGAAATCTGAGGGAAAAAAGAGACATTCACTGCCCTGGAACCCTGACAGCCCGCACCACCTTGCCAGCCTTCAGACACTTGGTACAGACGTACATTCTTTTAACGGTCCCGTCTGGAAGCTTCACCCTTACCTTCTGGACGTTGGGCTTGAAGAGTCTCGGATTCCTCTTGGCAGAGAAGGTGACCCTTCTGCCGTGCATAACTTTTTTTCCACAAATCTCACAGGCTGCCATTCAGTTCCTCCGGGCAGGTTATTATAACAGGTGTCTTTTGAAAAACTCAACAGCCATTTTCCAGGCGTCTTCTGCAACGGACTCGTTGTAAACCTCTGGCCTTTTTGTGTTCAAAAAGGCATGATTAACACCGGGATAGACCTTTGCCTGAACCTCAATGCCGTTTTTCCAGCAGCCTTTAACGAGGTCAAGAACCTCGTCGTTGTTTACAAACTCATCCTTTTCAGCCATCACGAAGAATATTGGGACCCTTACCCCTGCGGGATCAACAGGTGCAAGCTGGGGGAGTCCGTAAAAGGGAACGCTTGCGTCTATAAGGTCGGAAAACTTACCGGCAAAGTACATTGAGAGAGTTCCCCCACAGCAAAACCCTGTTATACCAATCTTCTTGGGATCTGTCTTCTCAATACCCTTGAGGCCCTCAACTGCGCAGGTGAACATTCTGTCAACCTCATCCATCCTGTTCTGGAACATGTCTGTCATCAGCGCGCCCGCATCGTCAGGATTGTCAGCGGTTTTACCTTTGTAGAAATCGGGGGCAAAGGCAACAAAGCCATCCTGAGCCAGCCTGTCCGCCAGTTCTTTTATATTAGACAGGGGTGAGTCAAGGCCCCACCACTCGTGGATGATTATCACTCCCGGTCCTGTGGTAGTTGGCTCCGCAAGGTATCCTGAAACCTCGTCACTCCCTATATTGAAGGTTACCTCTCTTCCCATGACGCTTCCCTCCTTCGGACTTTAATTTTACCCACTACATTTCTTTCTCATCACAGGTTTTTACAACTTTCAACTTAAGATTACCCGAGGAAAGGTGGGAATCACTGACCCTGTCTCTCAGAATGTAACCAAGAGCATACTTTCCCGAAGGGGAAAGGGATGTGATCAGACCCACCTTCTTGCCCTCATCTGTAAGGACTTCAGAAGGCTCCCCCGTTCCCTCAACTTCAAAGAGGGCAAGCACTCTGGGCGTCCTTCCCCTGTAATAGACTCTTGCAATTGCCTCCTGACCAACGTAACAGCCCTTGTTCATATCAATTGCATGCTCAACAAGGCATGCCTCAAGGGGTGAAAAACCCTCTCTCAGCTCCTTTCCTATTCTCGGAACGAGGGCCCTTATCCTTTCTTCCTCAAACTCTTTTTCTTCCACTTCGCTTTCGGCAGGAAGATGGGATAGAAATGAATTCAGATCCCCGATCAGGTCGTAACCCTCTTTTTTCAGCCTCAAAGGATTTCTGCCGATTAGGATCCCCTCCTTTTCCACAAACTCAAAGTCCTTTAAAGATACGCCGAAGGCGTCTTTTACGAGCTCTGAAGATCCTTCGCCGTAAATAAATATGTGAGAAAGGCTTTCTGTGAGGTCCTCAAAAAAGACCTTAAGGGAAAGCTTGAGTCTTTCAAACTCTTCAATGACCATACTTGATGCCAGCTCTGTGTCAAGGAGAAAGGAATCTTCCGTCCTGTATATGAAGAAGTCGCCCACTGGCTGACCGTTCTGCCTTAGCCAGAGGTTGTAGTTAAAGGATCCCTGCGTAAGGTTTTTGATGTTGTTGGTCAAAAGGCTGTGGAGAAAGTGAGTGTGTTCTTCCGGGGCGGTCATTCCCTTCATCATGACCTTCAGGGGCTTACCGTAAACCCTGATCTTTGATCTATTGAGTTTTATCCACTTCATCCTTTTACTCTTACCACCTGAGCCCGCCCTTTTCCATGACGGGAACATACTCAAAGACCCTCTCGTCTCCAAGGGTTATCTCTCTCCTGAGGATCATTTCCATAGCGGAAGAAACCCGGTCAATGCCGAGGTCCCCTATGCTTCTTCCCTCGCCTATTATCTTTGGAGAGGTGAAGAGAACAAGCCTGTCCCACAGATTTTCTTTAAGGAACTGTGTAACTGTGTAAGCCCCACCCTCAACGAGAACGTGAACAACCTCTCTTCTGTGAAGCTCTTCCAGTACATTTTTAAGGCTGAAGTTCTCAAGGAACACGGTAATCGCACCTTTTTCAGCAAGAACCTCTTCAAGTTCTCTATTTCTTACACCGTGAAATATCACTGTTGGTGCAGATGTATCTCTGATTATCTTTAATTCCGGTTTAATGCGAAGGTCAGGATCAAGAACAACCCTTAACGGGTTGTGTGCTGAGGGAATGTTTCTGACTGTAAGGAGGGGGTCGTCTCTGAGAGCGGTTTCAACACCGATAAGAACAGCCCCCGCTTTCATTCTTAACCTGTGGGCAAACCTCCTTGCCCTCTCTGAAGTGATCCATTTACTGTCACCCGTAGAAGTAGCAATCTTTCCGTCTGCACTCTGGGCAAGTTTGAGGGTAACGTAAGGCCTTGAGTCAGTTATGTAACGGAAAAAATCTTCGTTGACTACTCTCGCCTCCTTTTCAAGGAGACCTACCTCAACTTCAATTCCCGCTGACCTGAGCTTTTTAACACCTCCGCCGGCAATGATAGGGTTTGGGTCTGTAACCGCAACGTAAACCTTCCTTATTCCAGCTCTGATTATGGCGTCCGTACAGGGCGGTGTTCTCCCCCAGTGGGTGCAGGGCTCAAGGGTAAGGTACATGGTTGCACCCTTTGCCCTTTCCCCCGCCTGATTGAGGGCAACTATCTCCGCGTGGGGCAGACCTGCCTTCTCGTGGTTCCCAATACCAACTATCTCCCCATCCTTGACTATTACACAACCCACAGTGGGATTGGGATGGGTAAGACCCTTGCGCCTGCGCGCAAGGGTAAGTGCAAGGTTCATAAAGTTCTTTTCAACCATTAAAGGGACTTTTCAATTATTTCTTTAATGAGCGACTCAACCTTTTGTGCCACGTCCTCAAGACCCGGCTCATTAAACATGCTTATCATCTCCGTAGGTGCTATGGTACTGACTACAGTCTTATCGCCACTCTGAAAAACGGCAACTCTACACGGAAGTGCGGTTGCTATGTAAGGATTCTTAGAGAGAACCCTCTGGGCAGAGGAAGGCTGGCATATCTCAACTATCACGGACTGATAATCTATAGGCGTTCCCTTATTCTGAAGAATGTTTGTCACCTCGTGGGTTGCAAGAACACCAAAGCCCCGTGCTTTTGCTTCCTCCTCTATCTTCTGCCTCACCTCCTGAACGCTCCTGGTAGTTTCGTAATTGATCAGCATCTCTTCACCTCCTCAGATTTTGAAGAATATAAGAATATATTTTATCCGTTAAGTCATCTATGGCCCTCCTTCTCGGAAGGTCCCCTGAAGACCCAGTGGGCAAACTATAAGGGACTGTTGACCTGACGGTAAAGGACCTCTCGCCCAAGCTTACTTGAAGTATGATTGAGAGATTGTACAGATTTATCCTCTGCTCTGCGGTGTACGCTATGGGAACCTGCTCAAACTTTGTAACAATAAGCCTGACAGGGTCGTAATCCTCACTGCATGAGAGCCTGTTTCCCGTTTCAATGATCGCCCTCTCAACCGCCTTCAGAAGAGCATACTCAAGGTAAGGGTCGTCGGAGGGATTTTCAATGTCCTTGATACAGTAGGTATTGGCAAGAACAAGGGCAGGAAGTAAAAGGGGAATCAAACCTCTCAAGGGAACTTCTCCCTAAGCTTCTTTTCAACGTAGGGATGGACAAGACCACTGAGATCCCCACGGTAGGAGGCAACATCCCTCACGATCGTTGAGCTTATATGAATAAACTCCTGAGAGGGCATCATGAATATCGTTTCTACACCTGCAAGCCTGAAGTTGGTGAGGGCTATCTGTAGCTCATACTCAAAATCGGTGAACAGCCTGACACCTCTCACAGTAAACCTGATCCCCTCCTTTTTCATAAAATCAACAAGAAGGGAATCAAAGGGCTTAACCTGAACCCTGTCTCCGAGATCCCTGACCATTTCCCTGAACATCTCGGTACGCTCCTCTATGGTGAAGAGGAGCTCCTTTCTGGGTCTTACAGCAATGGCTACCACAAGGTCATCAAAGATCTCCAGACTCCTCCTCGCAATGTCAAGATGGCCGAGGTGGGGTGGGTCAAAGGTTCCGGGGTAAACCGCCCTCTTCATTTTTTCACTCTCCAGATTGAAAGGGCTGTATCTCCATACTCCTTCCTCTGATCGCAGGGAAAGTCCTTCTTCCTTTCATGCTCAAGAATAAAGATACCTTCAGGTGAAAGCCTTTCAAGACACAGAGTTATCAGCTTTCTATAATCCCTGAAGCTGTATGGTGGGTCTGCAAAGATGATGTCGGCTTTATCTTTCAAAGTCTTCAGATATTTAAGAGTATCTGCCCTGACGACCTTACCCCTTGTCTTACCTGCCAGTTCCCTTACGAGGTAAGGATCCCTTTCAACGAATATCACTTTTGCACCGCGCCTTTCTGCCTCAAGACCCACGCCTCCTGTGCCCGCAAAAAGGTCTATAAAGGTTTTTCCGGAGATTTCACCGAGGATGTTGCCAAGTATGTTAAAGATCGCATTTCTGACCAGGGAAGAGGTTGGTCTCAGCCTTCTTCTTGTGTTTTTCACTCAAAAGGATTATACTGTATATTTGCCTTACAGGAGGGTTCCAGTCATGAGTTTGCTTGTTTCAACCCTGCTTCAAAACTTTTCAAGGGAGGACAGAAAATGGCAAAGACCCTCGGACTGCATATCCTAGCGGACCTTTACGGAGTGGATCCTCACCTGATCGACAGGGTAGAGGACATAAAAGACCTCCTTGAAACAGCGGTCAGAACCGCTGGTCTCACAAAGATCTCATCACATTACTTCCAGTTCCAGCCCCACGGCGCAACAGGAGTCATACTTCTTGCAGAATCCCACATATCAATTCACACCTGGCCTGAACACGGTCTGGCTACCGTTGACGTCTTTACCTGTGGTGACCCTGAAAAGGCGCACAGGGCAATGGAATATATAATTGAGTACCTTAAACCCGAAAGGGTCGAGCAGAAGGTTCATCAGAGGGGAGAGGTCTCTGCCCCACAGCAGTCCGAGGAAGTTAGGAGCGTGCTCCTGAGCGCGTGATCAGGAGCTCTTCTTTCCCTCTTTCTTACCAACGAGTTCTATAAGGTCAAGGGGGAAGGGGAAGATAACGGTCTTAGTATTCTGGAGACCGATGGTATGGAGG
>JALTVH010000189.1 GCA_027049085.1 Aquificaceae bacterium
ACAAAGGGCTTTGCCTCAGGCCTCGGTGTTGCGATGGGATACGTTGCCTCAGCTATAGCCCTTGTTTTTCTTGCAAGACATCTCCAAGAGCCTGAAGTTTACGGGATAGTGGCACTTATCTTTTTGACCCTCTTTCTTCCCTCAGCGCTGAAGCTCCCCAATCCTGTAACGAGCGGATCCGTGAGCCTCAGATCAGTTCTGAAGGACAGGAGCTTTATCCTTTTTGTGGTGTGCCTCCTTACAATGACGGAGGTTGCCAACACCCTTGTGGCGATGATGGGGGTGTATCTGAGGGAGGTTTACGGTATGGCGAGGGAGGAGATCTTCAAAGTTATAGGTCTGTCGGCTCTGGGCGGAGTTATTGGCGGTGTTTTCTGGGGTTTTCTCGTTGACCGACTTGGGGCTGGCAGGGTATTTCCTCTCGGATTTTTTCTCTGGGGAAGTATTCTTGCATTCCTTCCCTTCGTACCGAAGGAGCTGATCCTTGCGGTGGGACTTGCTTTTGGAACAGCCCTTGCCCATCTGTGGACCACAGGGAGGGTTTACATCCTGAGCAGGTTTGACACAGCGACCGCCTCGGTAAGACTGTCCTTCCTTTCCCTCACTGAAAGGATTGCCTCAACCTCAGGGCTTCTGATCTGGTCGTTGTTTCTCTTCGTGACGGGGGACAATTACAGGCTCTCCGCAGGTCTGATGGCTATTTTTCCACTGACAGGCGCACTCCTTTACTTTATTGCTATTTCACCTCCTCACAGGCTTTTTTCACAAAGGAGAGGATCTTCTCGCTGACTTCCTCGGGCTTCTCGCCGAGGAGGGGATTTCCGTTGAGGATCTGGAATCCCAGCTTCCTTGAGAGCTGTCCAAGGGTGATCATCCTTCCGTTGACGGTCAGGATTTTGGTGGGTGTGATGTAAATCCTTCCCTTCTCATCCTCGTAAAAATCATCTTTTGTGAACTCAAAGATCCTCTTGCCCACGGATATGAGTATGGAGGAATCCCTGTTACCTATGTAAACCTTTATCCCCGGTTCCCTGCTGAGGCGCGTATAGAGTTTTTTGATGAAACCGCTGTCCGGTGTCTTTAGCTCTGCAAATTCCTTGACCGTGTAACACTCCTCAAAAACAGCGTAAGGGCACTCTTCTTTGCAGTATTTATGGTCAATTAGCTCAAAGAGCTTTTTAACCGCTGAGCCTTTTGAGGCGAGGACCTTGTCCTCACCGATCATAGCAAAGATCCCTGCCCTCGCAAGGATTTCCCTGACCGGTGTCTTGAGATTCACAAAATAGACCTCTATACCCTTTGTCTTAAGGTCTTCAACGAATTCTTTGAGAACATCTATAGCGGTGGCATCCATGTGATTTATTGATTCGCCATCAATTATCACAAACTTGATGGAATCTTCCCTCCTTTTTATCTGAAGGCTTATTTCCTCTATGATGTGTTCTGCATTGGCAAAGTAAAGGCTTGCGTCGGGTCTTACAAAGAGGATTTGGGGACAGCCGGGGAGGCCGAAAAGCTCAGAATTAACAAAGGTTCTTGTTTTGGGATCCCTTGTCAGAAGGACTATTCGGGGGTGCATGCTTCGCCACAGGAACAGGACAAGGGAGAGGACGATCCCTATGAAAATGGCGTAATCTGGCTTCATGATAAAGGAAGAGGCAAAGGTAACAAGGGCGACCATCCCATCATGGCGATTGGTTCTGTAAAGGTCAATAAAAGCCTTTGGCTTTACTATACCGATAACAGCCACGATAACGATTGATGCCAGAACTGCCCTGGGGAGGTTGTAGAGGAGGTCTGCAAGAAGGAAGAGGGTGATGATAACAAAAACGCTGGTCACGACACTTGAAATGCCTGTCTTGGCGCCCGCGAGGAAGTTAACTGCACTCCTTGAAAAGGAACCGCTCACAGGGTATCCCTTGATAAAAGCGTTTACGAAGTTTGCAAATCCCTGGCCAATCAGTTCCTGGTCGACGTCCAGCTTGAACTTGGTCTGAGTTGCCATAGTTTTGGCGATGGCGTAAGCTTCCATGAAACCGATGATCGCTATGACAATTGCCTGGCCCATTAATTCGTCAACTATGTCAAGGTCAATATCGGGCAGGCTCGGTGAAGGCAGGCCCCTCGGAATCTCCCCCACAAGTTTCACTCCCATTTCTCCGAGGTTCATATAAACCGCGATAGCCGTTGAAACAGCAACCGCTATCAGGGCGCCCGGAAACAGTGGATGGATTTTCCTTGATAGGAGAATGAAGGCTATTGAGCCGAACCCTATAACTGCTGTTGCGATGTGGGTTTCAGGAAGGGCTTTGGCTATCTCAAGGAAGTTCTTGAAAACGAACTCATGTTTGGTTATTTCAATTCCCAGAAGATGGGGTAGCTGGGTTGATGCTATGATGATAGCCGCTGCGTTTGAGAAGCCTATAACTACCGCGTGGGAAACGAAGTTCATTATAAAACCGAGCCTGAAGAACCCCAGGGCCAGCTGAAAGATCCCAACTAAAAGCGCAAGTATTGCTGCAAGCTTGACAAATTCTGCGGATTCGGGTTCAGCTATAGGCATGAGTGATGTGAAGACAAGGAGACTGACTATCGCAACTGGTCCTGTCTGGAGCTGAGGTGAACTACCCCAAAGAGCTGCAACAGCCGGTGCGAGGGCGGATGCATAGAGACCTATTACCGGCGGCAGACCCGCCAGCATAGCGTAGGCCATTGACTGGGGAACAAGGACGACCGCAACGGTCAGCCCGCTCATAAAGTCCCGTGTGAAGTATCGGGCGTTATAATCCCGGAGCCAGGATAAAAAGGGGAGGATCCGCCCTTTCATTAGTTATGGATTTTATCATTAGGCGGTCACCTTTTCCTTAACACTTAGGCACTCCCTGAAGACCACCCTGTCGCAAACCTTGGCGCAGAACTCGTGGTCAATTCTTTTAAAGAGCTCCACAATTGACTGACCCTTGGAATCAAAAACAAATTCTGTTTTAACTTCCCTATCGATCCCTGCATTTTCAAGAAGGGGATAGACATCACAGCCTATGTTTGCAAAGGCAAGCTCAACGCCGAGGTCTCGGAGAGTTCTTATCAACCTTATAACCGTTTCGCTACCAGTTGCATCAATGTAATTGACCGCCTCCATATCAAGGAGAACGTACTTGAGCCCCCACTTTAGCCGGTCCCTGACCTTGTTCACTATGTAGTCATAAACGTACTGTGCGTTTCCAAAGTAAATGGACATATTGGGTCTGATGTAAAGGATCTGAGGACATTCGGGGAGGTTTCTCTTTTCCGCATTAACAAAGGTGCCCGACTCAGGTTCCCTTGAGAGAACCACTATCCTCGGGTACATGGTTCTGTAAACGAAGGTTCCGAGAGACAGGAGAACGCCGAGGGTGATGGCAACCCACAGGTCCATGAAAAAGACGGAGGCAAAGGTTATCCCAGCAACAGCACCGTCTGTCTTATTTATTTTGTAGAGCTTCCAGATCTCTTGGGGCTTAATTAGATTTATGACAGCGGAAAGGACTATTGCGGAAAGGGTAGCTTTGGGAAGGTAGTAGAAGGCAGGGGCAAGCAGGAAAAGTGTAACGCCCACAAGCAATCCGGTAATGACGCTTGCAAGGGGTGACTTGGCGCCAAGGGCGTAGTTCAAAGAAGATCGTGAGAAGGAACCCCCGGCTGGAAAGCCTTTAAAGAAGCTTACCGCAACGTTGGCAAGTCCCTGACCAATAAGCTCTTGATTGGGATTCCATTTGTCTCCCGTCTTTATGGCAAGGGTTTTTGCAATTGCAACCGCCTCAATAAGCCCGAAAAAGGCAACAACGAGGGCACCTCCCCACATCTTGCTCATCATCTGGAGGTCAAGGGGCGGAAGCGTCGGGTCGGGGAGTCCCTGGGGGACAGTTCCAACAATGGCAACACCCTTGTTATGGAGGCCGAGGGCAAGTGTAATAAGGGATGTGATGATTACAGCGATAAGGGCGCCTGGCATATACTTGCTGATCTTTCTTGAAATCCAGATTATTGCATAGGCAGAGATTCCTATTGCAAGGGTGTAAGGGTTGGTCAATTCAAGCTTTCCAGCAATGTCTGCGATGATCGTGAATATGTGAGTTGTGTTCACAACAGGAAAACCAAAGAGATGCTTGAACTGTGATAGTGCAATTACGAGGGCACCCGCCGCGGTGAAACCAATAACCACAGAGTTTGAGATCAGCTCAACGATAAATCCGAGCTTGAAGGCACCGACAGCTATCCTGACAACGCCCACCATCAGAGCCAGAAGGCCCATGTAGGTAATCCACTCTTCGGATTTGGGTTCAAGGTTTAGGCTGTACAGCACGGAAGCAGAAAGGAGGCAGGTCATAGCTACGGGACCCGTCCCCAGAAACCTTGAGCTACCGAATATCGCCGCAACAATGGTAGCTATGAAGGCGGTGTAGAGGCCCGTGATGGGGGGCATCCCCGCAAGGAGGGCGTAAGCCATTGCCTGAGGCACATAGACTGCCGCAACGGTTAGCCCCGCAACCAGATCCCTTGAAAAGGAAACCTTACTGTAATCCCTGAACCAGGCAAAAAAAGGGAGTCCAAGATTTGATCCTAAATTAGGGATCATTGGTTTTTTTAATTATAAACTAAAAACGGGCGCCGTAGGCGCCCGTAATTTAAGGGAAGGAGATAGGAATCAGTCAAGGTCAGGCATGTCGGTTGGTGTCATGTCCTTCTTTTTCTCGGGTTCGGGCAGGTCTGCAACGAGTGCCTCTGCGGTGAGCATGGTTCCTGCAACGGAAGCTGCGTTTTCAATGGCAGTTCTTACTACCTTGGTTGGGTCTATAACGCCGGCTTCCATCATGTCAACGTACTCACCGGATGCCGCGTTGAATCCCCAGGTCTTGCCCT
Organism: Aquificaceae bacterium; assembly: GCA_027049085.1. Lineage (GTDB taxonomy): Bacteria > Aquificota > Aquificia > Aquificales > Aquificaceae > Hydrogenivirga. The sequence goes on from JALTVH010000189.1 coordinate 4,900, forward strand.
TTTCCTTTCCGAGCTCAATGACCTTTTCAAGGACCACAAAACCTTCAAAACCTGCGTTGTAGGCGATCTGTCTGAGGGGTGTCCTGCAGGCCTTCCTGATTATGTCAACACCAAGCTTCTGGTCTTCGTTAGCAGTTTCAACGCTGTCCAGAGTCTCGGAGGCTCTCACGAGGGCAACTCCACCGCCGGGCACAATTCCCTCTTCAACAGCCGCCTTTGTGGCGTGGACAGCGTCCTCAACCCTTGCCTTCTTCTCTTTGAGCTCTGCCTCTGTTGCCGCACCAACTCTAATGACCGCAACGCCTCCTGAAAGCTTGGCGAGCCTTTCCTGGAGCTTCTCCCTGTCGTAATCGGAGGTTGTCTCCTGAATTTGCTTCTTGATCTGTTCGATCCTTGCCTTGATCTGGGCGTCCTCACCTTTACCGCCAACGATCGTGGTGTTCTCTTTGTCCACTATCACCTTGTCTGCCCTTCCGAGCATATCAAGGGTGACGGACTCAAGCTTGATACCCAGGTCTTCCATGATCGCCTGACCGCCGGTGAGTATGGCGATGTCCTGGAGGTAATCCTTCCTCCTCTGGCCGAATCCGGGTGCCTTGACCGCACAGGCTTTCAGCACACCCTTGATGTGGTTGACCACAAGGGTTGCCAGTGCTTCGCCCTCAACATCCTCAGCTATAACAAGGAGTGGTTTTCCGGACCTGACGACCTGCTCAAGGACGGGAAGAAGGTCTTTGACGTTGGAGATCTTCTTCTCAAAGATCAGTATGTAGGGCTCCTCAAGGACGCACTGCATCTTGTCGGGGTCGGTTACGAAGTAGGGGGAGAGGTATCCTCTGTCAAACTGCATTCCCTGAACAGTTTCAAGGGTTGTCTCTGCAGATTTGGACTCCTCAACGGTTATAACGCCGTCCTTTCCGACAGCCTCCATAGCATCGGCGATGATCTTGCCTATCTCAGGGTCGTTATTGGCTGAAATGGTTGCGACCTGCTCAATGTCTGTCCTGCCTTTGACGTCAACGGAAAGGTTCTTGATCTCATCAACTACCTTTTTGACGGCTCTGTCTATACCCCTCTTGACGTCCATGGGATTAGCACCGCTGGCTATTGCCTTTAGACCTTCGTGGAATATCGCCTGGGCGAGAATTGTTGCGGTGGTTGTTCCGTCACCGGCAACATCTGAGGTCTTGGAGGCAACCTCCTTGACGAGCTGGGCTCCTATGTTCTCGTAGTTATCCTTGAGTTCTATTTCCTTTGCGACGGTCACCCCGTCCTTGGTAACAACGGGAGTACCCCAGCTTTTTGCAAGGATGACTTCCCTTCCTCTTGGTCCAAGGGTAACCTTGACCGCGTTGGCAAGCTTATCAACACCAGACTTGAGCTTTGCCCTTGCCTCTTCGCTGTAAATGATTCCTTTTGCTGCCATCTTGCCCACCTCCTTTTAGTTTTTAGGCTGGAACCTTAGCGTCCTCAACGACTGCGAGGACCTCATCCTCTGACATTATCAGGTACTGCTCGCCGTCAAGCTCAACCTCTGTGCCGGCATATTTGTTGAAGAGGACGACGTCTCCCTCTTTGACCTTGAGGGGTTTGAGATCGCCGTTGTTCAGGAGCTTACCCTCACCTACCGCTATAACCTCTCCCATCTGGGGCTTTTCCTTGGCGGTGTCGGGTATTATGATCCCAGAAGGTGTCTTTTGCTCCTGTTCCTCAAAGCGCCTTACCACAATCTTATCGTAAAGGGGCCTTAGCTTTGCCATCTTCCTACCTCCTTCCTGATTTTTTACTGCGATTAAAAATTATATTAACGAATCTTTCACGTGTCAAGAGGAAAATTTAAATATATGAGTGTTGCAGGCTAAGGTTATATTAGCTATTGTTCCTCAGAAAGGGCATAAACCACAGTGGATAAGATTTTTATAGCCTTATAAGAGTTTCTTTAATGACCGTAACTTATGTTGTCATAACATAACTTTGAAATTCCACACGGAGGAGCGGGCTATGGAAGCAGTTAAGGAGATCTATACCTATCTGTTCAGACAGAGATGGCCGGCGTGGATCGGCGGGATCTCAATGGGGTTTATAGTTGCTCTCATGTTTGTGTGGGGAAGTCCGTGGGGGGTTACTAACGGAATAATCATATGGGGTGACAACTTGCTAAAACCGATCCTTTACCCAGATGCTGAGGTTCAGAGTCCTGTGTGGCAGTTTATAGCACTTGTAAACTGGGCTTTCTTATGGGGAGCTCTTGCCTCTGCTATGCTGGGTGGAGACTTCCGCATCAGCATTCCGAGCTTCAGAGAGTTTATCCTTGGAGCCTTCGGCGGTTCCCTGATGGGTGTAGGTGCCTTTCTCGCCTTTGGTTGTACTGTAGGAGCCTTCCTTGTGGGTTTTGGTGCTCTGTCTGCCTCCGCCATAACCATGATGATAGGTCTTGGGATCGGTGCCTACATCGGTCTCAGAATATATATGTGGCTTCTGACAAGAGGATGGGGTGCGCCCGGTAAGATAATAGAGGTCCCTCTTAAACTACAGGTCTTTATAGGTGCAGTTCTTCTGATCCTCGCTGTTCTTGCCATAGTATTCGTTCACCGCAAGGTTTCTACTTACAGCCCGCCGCTGGGACTTGGGTCCATTCAGGTTGCCGCCGGGTCTCTGATTTTCTTTGGCGTTTTGCTGGGAATTATCAACCAGAGGACCCGCTTCTGTTTTGTAAGAGCCTTCAGGGAACCCTTCATGACAGGTGAGGGAGACATGACCAGAGCGGCAGCCCTTGCTCTGATAATTGCCGCTGTTTTTGGAGTTATAGTCAAATTCTCACCCTTCGCCGGGATAGTTGAGATACAGGACGTCCAGGACCTCCTTGCCATTGAGATGACAGCTCCCCCGACTGTTAAGGGGATGATGGTTGCACCCTCATTTCCCATTGGTTCTCTCATAGGCGGGATAATCTTTGGAATAGGAATGACCTTAGCGGGTGGATGTTCCGTCGGCTCAATGTGGAGGGCAGGTGAAGGGTCTCTTAAGAACGTTACCGCAATCCTCTTTTACGCTCTCGGTGGTTCCCTCTTTGCTTTCTTCTACAGGAAGATTGAACCCTTCCTCCTTCAGACCTTCAGCTTCATCTACGAGCCACTTAAAGCTACCAGCGCCACGGGCAAGAAAGTTTTCCTTCCAGGGGCTGTGGGCCTTGAGTGGGCTGTAGTCCTCCTCCTTGCTTTTGCCCTTGCCTGGATGCTCTTTGCAACCTGGAACGAGAAGACGATGAAGTTCACCCTATAGACTCAATGATCGGACATACGGAGGCGGGAACTTCCCGCCTCTCCCTTAAAAGCTCTTCAAGGACCTTTTTCTGAGCTTTGAGGTCCTCAATGAGCCTGTCTATCTCGCTGATCTTTTCTCTGATTCTTTCCTCAACACACCCGCAGGGTGCCTGTCCTGAAGATTTTAAAAAGATTATTTCTTTTATCTCTTCAAGGCTAAAACCTACCGACTTTGCCTTTATTATGAACTCACAGAGCCTGAGGTGATCCTCTGTATAGACCCTGTAACCAGAGCCGTCACGCTGAGGAGGTGGGAGAAGTCCTATCTCTTCCCAGTAGCGGAGAGTCTTGGGATTCAGTCCAAGCTTTTCTGCAAGTTCACCTATCCTCATAAGTAAATAGGTATGTAGCCTTCTTTAATTTTCAAGATATGATACTCAAAGCCCGATCGAACAACCTCTACACCTTCAAAGAGAGCCTCCTCAGAAACCTCAAAGATGTTCATTGCTACCCTGCAGGCTTTGAATTTTATCCCGTAAAGTATTAGGTTCCCTATCCTTTCGCCGAACTCACCGTTTTCAAACCTGTCCACAAAGGAAATACCCTCATCATAGGCAACCACCTCAATGTCAGCATTTGCACCCCATAGATTTATGGCTCCTCTGATCCTTATAAATACCTTCTTCCAGCGCTTTCGGTCTCTGAAGGTGACAGGAAATAGGATCTTAACCTGTTCCTCTTCTTTACTGGTGGTAGGTGACTTACCGCCTAAGGCAAGGCCACCGCTTAAAAGTCCTGCTGTTCCTATGATAAATTCTCTTCTGTTCACAGCACAACCTCCAGAAAGTTTTTAAAGAAGTACCCAGAGAGCACAAGAAAAACCGCTCCGACCACACGGTTTAGAGCTGCGTAATTTCTTCTGAAGAAGTCCGAGAGGCTCGTTGCAACGATTCCCGAAAGGAATATGGGAACAGACCTTCCAATTGCGTAAATGATCATGAGAAAGACGGCCTGACTTACAGAGCCAGTTGAAACACTGAGCACAACAGCTCCAAGGAGGAGGGATGTGCAGGAAGGACAGAGGGAAAAGGTGTATGCTATGCCAATCAGTAAACTGCTTGTGCCTGAGCTTAAAAGATTTCCCAGGCGTGCTATTTCAAGTGAAAAGGGTAGGATATTAAGAAGGTTCAAAGCGATCAACAGGAGCAATCCAGCAAGGATAAGGTTAAAGATGTCGGTCCTGAAGATGTCTGAGAGAAACACTGTTGTCATAGAAACGACACCGCCTGTGATAGCGTGGGTCAGCAGGAAAGCTGTAAAGAACCCTCCTACGCTCATCAAAAGGTCAACTCCCTTGCTGTGCCTTGTGACTATGAGGCCGAATACTATCGGAAGGAAGGGGAGGGTTGAGGGTCCGAGGCTTGTGAAGAAACCGAGGACGAACATTACAGGAATTAGGAACAGAAGGGAATGGCTTCCCTGAAGAAGTGAGGATATGTAAATGGTGAGGGAGGTGAAGTCAACAAACCAGCTGATGGCAAGGATAAGCATAAATCCCGTAAGTGCTGGCATCGCAGGGATGAGGGAAGTTATCCATCTAAGAGTTTTCTCTGGAAGGAGAAGGATAAGGAGGGCAGGCAGTGTTACTGATAAGGCGTAAAGGTTGAAGAGGAGAAAGGGATTTTTGAAGTGGAGGGAATAGACACCGAGCAGTGCGACAAAGGGAAGGGCGCAGTAAGGGAGACTTAAGCCAAGGCCCACCCCGGGCGGAAAGCGACGATCGGGAAAAAAGAACTGGGGCGAGAGATCAAAGGGTGCTATGCCGATCCTCTTCATCAGCGGAAACCCGAGGAGGAAGATCCCCGCCACAACTGCCTGAACTATCAGTACAGAGTTCACCGAAACTGTAACCTTTTTAGCAAGAATAAAAAATAAAAGAGCTATGAAGTTAAAGAGCACAAGTCTGGACAGAAAGAGTAAAGCCAATTGCCTGAGGTCTCCACCTCTCGTATAAGCTCTGAAGAGCAAGTTTACGTTCCACATACAGGGTGTGAAGAAGGACAGGGTTCCAAGCAGGGGAACGAGGTAGGCGGGATTCAAAAGGTCGCCTCCTCAATGGCTTTCTTTATCTTTTCCTCTGAGGGTACGGTTCCTGCAAACCTCACCTTCCCGTTAATAACTATCGCAGGCGATGTGAGAATCCCGAGCTCAATTATCCTGTCTGAATCCCTTATGGGATCAAGGTGCCTTACCTCTGCGCCCATTTCCTTGGCTACCCTTTCAACCCTTTCCCTTACTACCGCACACTTGGGACAGAAATCTGACTCAAGGACCTCTAAAAGGACCTTCATGGAATTAAAGATAAACCTTCCAGTTAGCTGGAAGGCAACCTCAGAAGCTTATTACCCTGTCAGCCCAGGTGACCACCTCATATAGGTCGTTCATTGAACCAACAGGGCAGCCCGCAGGATCCTTTGAATTCCTCGCCTCAAGGCACACACCGCAGGCTATTATCTCGCCACCATTTTCCTTAAAAAGCTGAATCTGACCTCTTACATCGTGGGCGGGATCCTCAAGGCTCAGGACCTCAACCCCCTTTCCCAGCAGAAAGACCTTTACCTCATCACCCTGAGCAAGAGCAAACACGCCAAAGCGAAAGGCGTTCCAGGCGGTTTCGGGGTCCTTTGAGTAAAGAGCTATTCCTATCTTCATGGGATCCCTCCATTTTGCATATATTTAATCATCATGGAGGAAACTCAGGAAAGGAAGTACGGCGAGCAGGCGATTGAACAGGCAGAGCTTGAGCCATGGGAAAACCCTTCGCCCGAGAGGGATTATGTGATTGAGATAACCTTCCCTGAATTTTCATGCCTGTGCCCCCGCTCTGGCTACCCCGATTATGCAACCATCAAAATACGTTACATCCCCGACCGCTACATAATTGAGCTCCGCTCTCTGAAACTCTGGCTCAACAAGTTCAGAAACAGGTACATTTCCCATGAACAGGCAACCAACGATATCTACACAGCTCTGCAGGAGACCCTCAAACCACGGTTCCTTGAGGTGATCGGCGACTTCAACCCCCGCGGAAACGTCCACACGGTTATAAAGGTCAGGAGCGATCAGAGATATGATTAGCAGGGATAGGCCTGAAGGATTTTGAGTTTGAGCAGTTGATCGAGAAATCTCTCTAAGTACTGTCTGGCTTCTTCAACATACTCGCCAAAATCCGAAATCTCAAGAGCGGAGGAGGGAGTCTTTCCAGAGTTTATCAGGTTAAGAAATCTGTATACAACAGGGGTTAGCTCAGTCCTCTTTACCTCATCTTTATCTCTATACATTAAAAAGTAGTACTTTCCTTTCTGGCTGATTATTTCCTCCGGTGTTAAATCCTCAGCCCTGTGTACCGGATATTGAAAACGGATCAGCCTTGCTGACTTTGAGAGCCTGTAATAGCCTTCCCAGTTCATCGGGCAGGACTCTCCTTCATCAGGAGCATTGAAGACTTCAATCTCAGTCCACTCATAGAGCAGTAATTCTTCTAAGAAAGGAAACCTCTCTTTAAGTGGCGTTTCCGCTTCCCTGAAAAATTCAACAAATTCTTTCCCCAGGTCAAGGAGGAGAGGTGAAGTATGCCTTAACTTCAGGAACTCTTTTATCAGCGACCTAAGTTCATCCTCTGCAAAGGAAGAGAAAAGAGGGAAAGAGGTTTCCACGAAGTCAAAAAATCTGTTGAAGACAAGGAGGTGATAAGTTTCCTGAGCTGGGCTTTCAGGTGCCTTTAATCCCTTTGCACTCTCAAAGAGATTTTTCATTTCATTTACCGACACCACAGAGCTCCTCAATCCTTTTAACTTCCTCAAGAAGCTCATCATAAGGGGGAATGTTGTTGTCGCGCTCAAGGAGAACAGGCACTGGACCCGTCCTCTGGAGAGTAAACTCCAGGAGCCTGTAAACCTCATCAATGACTGGGGCACCATGGGTGTCAATGATTATCCTGTCAAAGCGCTCATGTCCCGCTATGTGAATGTAAGCAGTTTTTGAGAGGTCAAGCTTTTCAATGAACTCATAGGGGTTGTATCTGTGGTTGAGGGAGTTAACATAAACGTTGTTTACATCCAGCAAAAGCCTTGCCCCGCTCTCTTCCAGGACCGCATTGATAAATTCCCATTCTTCCATTTCCCCCGGAAGGCTGAGGTAGTAGGAAATGTTTTCAAGGATCAGAGACCTCTCAAGAATTTCCTCAACCTTCCTTACCTTCTGTGCAACCCTCCGGACAGATTCCTCTGTAAACGGCAGGGGAAAGAGGTCATGGAGATACTCACCCCCAAGGGAAGAAAAGCTCAGGTGTTCCGAATAGACCTCAATCTCAAAGCTATCTAAAAATTCCTTCAGCTCTTTCAAAAATTCTCTGTTGAGAGGATCGGGGGAGCCGATTGATAGAGAGAGTCCGTGACAAGCAATGGGAACTCTTTCCCTTATCTTTTTAAGAGTCCTTTTAAAAAAGCCTCCCCTTTTCATCCAGTTTTCGGGTGCTATCTCAAACCACGAGGGGAGGTCTGACTTTTCCAGAACCTCTTCGGCAAAGGAGTACCTGAGGCCGAGACCAGAACCTTCAATTATCTTTGCCACCCCTTTAATCTAACTCAAATTTTCCTGTGATGTGGTAGCTTTATAAAAGGAGGTGGAGAAGTATGAAAGGGAAGGAAAAGCTCATGACTCTCCTGGGATCAGCAGTTATCCTTGGGCTTGGCGCTGAGGGAGCGACTCCGGCTTACTCCGCTGAGGGAAAGTGCGGAAACATGAACAAGGGGGCTGAGCAGAAAACTGAGAAAGGAAAGAAAGATGAGAAGAAGAAAAAGGAGAAGAAGAAAACCAAAGAAATGGCCTGCGGAGGCCAGGGAGCCTGTGGCGGGCAGATGAAGCAAAAGGACGGAAATAAATCCTGATAAAAAGGGGGAGTTACTGGGCTTAAAATAGCCCTATGGAAAGGATCCTTTCCTTTGCCAGGGAAAGGGCCAAGTTAATTGACCTGATTCTATCAGAGGCGACCTCTGAGGTCAGGATAGACTGCGGAAAGGGTTGTACTTACTGCTGTTACGGCGTTCCTCTGTGGGTGAGGGGTGTGGAGGTCTTTCACCTACTTGAGGGAGTAAACAACCTTAGCATTAAACAGAGGAAGGAAATAGCAACGAGATTGAGAAAGTATTACAGAGAGTACAGGAGCTCTGCCCAGCTTCAGGACTATAACCCTTCAAGCCCTCTCAGGGAGGGTGAGCTGGATATTGAAAGGATAGGAAATGTCTGCGGACTTGGAATGAACGAGGTTCCCTGTCCTTTTCTAGATCCTGAGGACGGTGCCTGCACAGTTTACGGAGAAAGACCCTCAATGTGCAGGCTTACCCTCTTTTCCGACAGGGAAGTTTGCAGAAAGGACTGGGAGAATCCCTTAGCCTTCATATGGAAAAACGAGATCCAGCCTTTTCAGCAGAA